>JBAPYE010000607.1:0-8610 GCA_049284575.1 Desulfobacterales bacterium | reverse complement strand
TGCCCCAGGCTGAGGGTCAGGTACACCACCCCGGCGCTTGCCAGCAAAACGGCGCCATACTGGAAGCGCCTGAGGCGCTCCCTGAGAAACAGGGCCCCCAGAACGACGTTCACCAGCGGGTTGATGTAATACCCCAGGCTGGCCTGCAGAACCAGGCCGTGGTTGACGGCCCAGATGTAGATCAGCCAGTTGACGGCCACCAGGAGGGCGGTCAGCAGCAGGGTCGCCACCGTGCGGGGCTTTTTGAGCACCTCGGTAAATTCCGGCCAGCGGCCCTGCCACCACAGCAGCGGCAGGAGAAAGAAAAACGACCAGACCACCCGGTGGCAGATGATCTCCAGCGCCGGGACGTCTGCCAGGACTTTCCAGTAGACCGGGCTGGCTCCCCAGATCAGAAAGGCCGTCAGGGCGAAGGCCACTCCCGAGACGGGTGACGGATCAGGCTTTGAAAAACGGACGGGATTCATGTTATTCTGTTACGGTTTGAAAGGGGCATTCGCCCGCAAGGAGAAAAACAGATCCTCGCGTCCGCCTCTGGATGAAAAGCGAGCCAGACCATAAACAAAGCACCGGCTCATGTCAAAAGGGTTTTGGAGACCGAAATGAAAAAAGGCGCTGCCAACAGGTGCCCGTGGGAGCCGCCGGAGGTGAAGCCGGGCTGCAGAATCGGGGTGTCAGATGGCGTTTAATTCCCCAAAAACCAAAATGCCACCGGGGCTCTGGCGCCGCGTGTGGACTGATTTGCGTCTGTTGGCCGCTTTGCTGCGGGATTACTGGAAAGGCACTTACCGTCAGGTCCCGGCGCTGTCCATGACCGCCCTGGTGTTGACCCTGGCTTATATCCTGAGCCCGTTGGACCTGATGCCGGACACGATGCCCCTCATCGGCCAGATCGACGACGCCTTGCTGCTGACCGGGTGCCTGTTTTTCATCGAAAAGGACCTTTATCGCTATCAAGCCTGGAAAACCCGCAGCCGGGGGCCGGAAAACGGCTGAGGCGCTCACCGCTCCCTTTTTCAGGGCCGCTGCCAGAAGTCCCAGGACACCCCGCCCCGGCCGCCATTGTCGGAGCCGATGCCGCCTTCGCCCACCCGTCCGCTGTAGCTGAAAGCCACGGCATCGGCCCCCACCGGAATTTCCAGCTGGCGTTCGATGCGCCACTGCCGGATCGGCGTGCGGTTACCTGAAAGGGCGAAACTGCGGCTGGCCAGCACCCGGTTTTCGGAGTCCAGAAAATGGACGCCCAGAAAGACGCTGCTGGCGAAACTAAAGCCTTTCTGCATGTGCGCGGCCAGATTGACCGTTGCCTGGAGGGTCAGCGTCTGTTGTTTTGGTCTCAAGACATAGTCGACCACGAGATCCGGTGTTCGCCACGTGCCGCTGCTTTTGGCGCCCGGCACCAGCTCCAACCGATTTTCGGGCCGGGCCGTGGTGCCCACATAGGAAAAAATACCGGCCTGACAACCGGCCAGCACGATCAGACACCCGGTCGCCGCCAGGGAGGCGCCCCAGCCGCGGAAGGTCCATTGATTGCTCATCATCGGTCATTCTCCTCGCTTTTTAACACACCCAGTGCAAGTGCGGATCTGAACCGACAGGGTCTGGGCCGGCGTTGGCATTTTTCCGCGGCTGATCCACACCAGATCAGGTTAAGATATAGGTGCTGATAGTTCAACTGGAAATTTAAGGCCGCTCTGGCGGGGCGCAACGGCCAATCCAGGAAAATGGGGCTCCGGCCAGGCCGGAGCCCCGCCCGACGGTCGACAGCCGCTTCTTTGAGGTTATTTTATTCGCGGACGGGGGACAGGAAACAGGAAATGAATCCGACCTTCACCCTGATATTCTCATCACTTCTGATTTGCCTCTATATTTTGGGGATTGTGCTATACACCAGCAACCGGGCGACCTGGCGCAAAATCATCGTGAATGAGTTTTTGGTTTTTGGCATACTGGGGTTCCTGGGGTTGTGGGTCGTGATTCACTTTTCACTGCGGTGAAGGCGCGGAGGAAGCTGGAATACGCTATGCAGAGGGGTGCCGGGGTATGATTGTCAAGATCGTCACAAGCGGTCAGGTGGGTGTTGAACAGGCGGCGATTGAGGCCGCTGGGCGGATGGAGCTTCCCTGCACCGGGCAGCCCTCGGGCTGGGATGCCAAACTGGGGCCGATGGCAGCCGACCAATGGGCCGCGACAGTCGAAGAAAACGCCCTCGCTGCCGACGGCACCCTGCTTTTTCGCACCGCAAAGCTGCCGGATTTTTTTCGTGTTATACAGCGCAAAATTGTCGCTTCCGCAGATGCCTGGCTGGAGATCGATCTGGGGCAGATCGCGGGTTTCCGGGCCGCCGAGAAAATCAGCGGCTGGATTGTGGCCAAAAAAATCCGCGTGCTGCATGTTTCCGGCAGCGCCGAGAGCGAAAACAGCAGCCTCCAGCGCGGTATCGCCGACGTTCTGGAGGCCGTCACCTATCTGTTGATGATGATTGAAAGCCCGTCGGGCTTTTCCCGCACCCCGCGCCTGCGAGCCGCTGAGCGCCGGGATTTGCCGACCACCGTGGCCGCGGCGGTCGACCACCTGGACCGTCACCTGCCCCTCAAGGACCGGGTGCTGATCGCCAATATGACGGAAAAGGAGCTGCCCGGTCTGACCGTCGCGCTTGGGGATTACATCAAGGAGACCTTCGGGCTGTATGTGGGAAATGACGATCTGATGACGGCCTGCCGCTTTTACCTTCGCAGGGCCAGCGTGTCGCCCGATGAGGCGGCTTTTGCCATTCTGAGGGCCTTGTGGCTGAAGTTAAGGCAGAGCTTGCGGCTTCGGGTTGTAAAATAATAAAATAATTATTAATTCATAAATTTTTGAACCCGGAGGGCGCCGCCGGCGAACTGCCCGCCCCAGCAGTAAGATCGGCGGCATCGAATCAGGTTAAGAGCTCCTCGAACATCTTGCGGGGGGCGCCGCAAAACGGGCACTGAAAGGGGGGTTCCGATCCCGAATGCACGTAACCACAGATCATGCAGCGCCATTTTTTCATATGGAATTCTCCTCGAAGTGAAAGGGTCGCCATGCACGTGCCGCCGTCCTCCCAGCGCCTGTTCCAACACGGAACCCAACGTTTCATTCTCCTCAACCGGCAGGGACTGTGCGTCGCCTTCAGGCGCGAGGCCGACGACCGCATCAGCGTCTTCGACCGACAGCGCGATCTGGACTTCAGGGCCTCGGGCAGTGCCCTGATCCGCGACGGCTGGCGCTGTGTCGGGCCGGGGCTGGAGTTCGCCTGGCTTTTCGATCACGCGTTTTCAAGCCCGCCACAAAATGGCGACCCTGCGGGCGAGGACCTCGGCAAAAAATCCGAAAAACGGGAGTGACCCCATGTGCACCTACAAGATCCATCCCATCGTTCTGGGGACAAAAGTTTTTGACAAGGGCATGATGACCTATCAGCACGGTTACGGCCAGCAATACGTGATACCGATCTATGCCTGGTATCTGGAAGGCGCCGACCAGAAGGTGCTGGTGGATACCGGCGAGATGAGCCCCATCCAGTCGCCGGAGCGTGAGGCGGCCATCGGCGGCAGAATCTACACCTTCGAAGACGGGCTGGCCCGCTGGGGTCTGAAACCCGAAGAGATCGACATCGTCATCCACACCCATCTGCACAACGATCACTGCGAAAACGATTACAAGTGTTCGAATGCCGCGATTTACGTTCACCGCGCCGAACTTGAACACGTCCACCACCCGCACCCGCTGGATTTCCGCTACCTGGAAGATTACATCGAAGAGGTCGAGCAAAACGGGCAGCTGCGCATCATCGACGAGGACCGTGAAATCCTCCCGGGCATCCGCGTGATGCACACCCCGGCGCACAGTGCGGGCGGCCTCTCCATCCTGGTGGATACCGCCCAGGGGCTGGCCGTCATCACCGGCTTCTGCGTGATCGACGAGAACTTCAACCCTCCGCCGGAAGTCAGGGCCATGGAAATGGCGGTGATCCCGCCGGGGACCCCGGTGGATGTCTACCGCGCCTACGATATCATGCTGGAGATCAAATCGATGGCCGATGTCCTGATCCCGCTGCACGAGCCGAAATTCGCGGGCATGGATACAGTAGGAGAATAGCGCCTTGCTAAGGCGTCGGGGCGCCCGCCCCCCCCGCTGGACGGTCCGGTCTCAGGAATGCGGGAGCCGGATGGCGCGGGTTGGGCAGCCCCTCGCTATTTCAGGGTTTCGGAGAGAAATTCGCCAAACCGCCGCCATGATTTTTGATCGGCGTCCTCCCGGTAGCGGTCGGTGCCAAAAACCGTAAAAGCGTGGGGAGCTCCGCCATAGGTGATCATTTCATGGGACACCCCCTTTTCCTCCAACGCCGCCGCAAGCCGGGCGAAATCCTCCATGGTGACGCTGGTGTCCGCTGTCCCGTGCAGAATCAACATCTTGCCCTTGGTTTTGGCGTAGTCCTGACCTTCCGGCGTCGTCAACCCCCCGTGAAAGGCGACAAAGCCTTTCAAATCCGCACCTGAGCGCGCCAGTTCCAGCACGGCCGCACCGCCGAAACAGTATCCCATCGCGACCGCGTTGGCGGTATCGGCGCCCTGGGCCTTGGCCGCTTCCAGGGCCGCATTCAGCAAGCTGCGCATTTTATCCCGGTCTTGGTACAATTCAGCCGTGTGCCGGCGTTTGTCGGCCTCCTCCTTCGGCCTTACCCCGGCGCCAAACAGGTCGACGGCAAAAACCGCATACCCCATTTCTTTCAGCATCTCGGCGCGTTTGACCTCATAGTCCGTGAGGCCGTCCCAGTCATGGACTAGCAGGACCAGCGGGGCACCGGCGCCTGGGCTGACAAAATAGCCCTCGTAGGCTTGGCCGTTGACCTCATAGGAAACCGCCTTGCCGGCGGCGCCGGCGGTGGCGGCAGAAAGGATCAATACCAGCAGAAGCGTCAATATGGATCTCATGATCTACCCCCTTTAGGTTAATGGGTGCTGGTCGTTTGGAAATGCGGTTTTCGCTTTACACGCGGCGACAAACCGCTTTTTTACCACGTTGAGTTAAATTAAGGGCTTAAGTGGCCTTGGCAATATCCTGCCCCGCATTTCATAGACGGGGCGGCGGAGGTATAGTGGCCCAGGCAGTCAGCGCCTTGGCCGCTTCCGTCTTGTGTACGACCACGGTTTTACTCTTCGGCTGGAGATCCGTTATAGCGTCTGACGGCGCCTCGAATGCGTTGGAAACCGAAAAAGAAAAAGCCGACGCTCAACATGTAGTAAAGAACGTATTTTACGTAGCCCATTCCGGTCAGACCCGGAAACGCATCGGGAATCGTCCAGCAGTAGAAAATGACCAGCAAGGCCAAGACGGAGGCGACCGCGGGTGTCATCAGCACCCCCAGCTTGAGCCGGCGCTTGACGGGCGGGTCCAGCGGGTCCACCCAGAGCGGCATGACCAAAGCGATCTCGCCGTCGTCGATGGCCGCCTGCTGCGGATCATTAGCCTGAACCAGCCGGTGGAAGGATTTCCGCAGCCGCATGTTTTGACACAGATTCAAGGCGGCGATCAGGAAAAGGACGGCAAATGCGACCGGTGCCAGCAGGATCGCCTCGTCGATCTCCAACCCGATTTTGCCGAACCGCGTCTTGATGTTCTTCAGGGCGTTGTTGAGATCCTCTTTGCCTTTTTGGATCTGCGCTTTCTTCTCATTCAGTTGCTCGAACTCGACCCGGCCCGCCTCAGCGGCCTGTTCCATCCGGCGCCCGATCTCCTCGAACTGATGGTCCACCCAGAACCGGTGAACCCCTTCGACCATATTCTGGTAAATCGGTGATTTCTGACTGAAATTGCGCCAAAAACCAGGGTTTTTCGCCATCTCGCTTCGGATCTGCTCGGTATTCTTTTTAATCCCGCTTTGAAGGTCCGCCTGCCATTGATCGAACTCTCTGATGTTGAGTCTCTGGAGGGGGGCGGCAATCTCATCGGTCAGGATCTCCTGGTATTGGGCGGCACGCGCCGCCATGTATTGCCGGATGCGGCACACCATCCACGGGTCCATGTCGGCGGGGGAACCGCAGGACTCCGCCACGGGCCCGAGACCTTCCGGAAGGGGCGCCACCGGGCCCCCGGCAGCCTCTCTTTCGAGGGCCTGAATGTACCCCTCCAAAGGTTTGGGCGCGTTTTCCACCGCCTCAAAAATTTTTTTTAGACCCGTCAAGGCCTGGTGGTAGGTAGCAGTCCGCTCATCCTGCTGTGAGATGTCTTGGGAAAGCCGTTCCAATTCGGATTGGGTCTCACGCGCATCGATCTGCAGGTAGAGAAAGGGGAAGAGAATCGAAAAAACGAAAATGATCGACAGGGATAGGTGACCGACGTGGGTCGCGGTGAAGACCTTGGAATTGCTCTTGTAGCGCTCGAAGAGCCGCTTGACGTGTTCGTCAACTGTTTTCTGAAAGTTTTTGTCGTTTTCGGCCATGCGTAGACCCTTTCAATTTCCAACCCAGGCTCACGACCGTTTCCTGGTTCACAAACGCCGCGGTCTAAAGATTCCGGTTCCTTTTGACTTTTTCTCGCTTTTTCTCGCCGGATCCATGATCAACAAAGGGTGTGAGGGTGTGGGGAATATAAACGCCGAAATGGGCCTGTCATGACGCCTCCGGGCTCACCGGGAGGCGAGAATTGTCGTTTTCATGGCGACACCTTGCGCCAACTGGAATCCGGGTCGAAGGCCTGCATCCCCCGCGCTGCGCTGTCGGTGTTTGGCCCGAGGTTTTTTTCGTAGATCTGCCCCTTGTGGTTGACCACAAAGGTCATTACCCCGCTGTCGCCGTATGCCACCGGCCAGGCCACCAGCGCGAAGCCGGACATGAGACGCCCTTTGATCCGGTAGTCATAGGACCCGCCCGGGGCATGTTTGCCCTGGGCTTTGAGAATCCTGAAGTAATAGCCGTGGTAATCCGTGCCGGGCTGGTCCTCCCCGAAAAGGGGCCCGAGGGGGCTTTGCTCCTCGCCCGGCTTCGCCTCCCAGTAAAGGCCGTTGCGCATTCCGGGAGAGCTCACCAACCGCCGGGCGTATTCCAGCACCCCGTCATCGTTGCGGTCGGCGAGCGCGTATTCCGTTTGGGCGTCGCAGTAGGCCAGGGCCGCCTGCATGGCGGAAAGCTCGTTGTTGCCGATGCGCCGGGTGCGGATCTCCTCGGCCCCCGCCTGAACGTCGAAACGCCAGAGGTCGCCACGCTTGACGATCGGGATGGGCAGGCTCCACTCGTCCGCCCCGACCACCAGGTGGACGCCGCCATCCGCACTGGCCACCAACTTGTTGGCTGTCTGCCAGGCGGCGATAAAGGCGTCGACATCCTCCCGATCAACATCATCGGCGGGGATGAAGTTTTTCCAGTCCTCGCCGAGAACGGCCCGCAGCGCCTGGGCATCCTCTTTTTCAATCGCCGCAACCAGTGTGTCGGCAGCCGCTTCGGGGCTGGGGAAAGCCTCCTGAGCGACCGCGGGACCCGCAACCAGCGCAGCAGCGGCTACTATCGCCAGGGCCGCAAAGAGGGTCCGGATCGTTCGTGTGAACCTGGATTTCATTGGTGGCTCCTCCTATTACCGGCGGCGTCCACCGCCGGGTGCTTTCATGGCCTGCCGGCTTGATCTGCCGCGGGAAATATCCCGTTGGGTTTGGCTGGGGCTCCTGGCCCCTTTGAACGCATTGTCACTGCCGCGCCTTTGCGCCGTCTGGCGGGCTTTGCCCCGATCGATGGTTGGGGTTGCCGCGCGGGCCTTGTCACGATTCACTTTCGATGCGCCCGCGCGGGTCTTGCCCGGGTCGACCGGTCGGGTTGCCGCCTGCGCCCGCTCACGGGTATGGGGATCGGTGCGCAGTTTCTCGCGCCCCTTGGCCGGATCGATGCCGCGCTGCTGGAGCGCCGCCTGGGCCTTGTCGCGATCAGCCTCACGCCCGCGAAAGTCGCGCCGCTGGTCGGCACCGGGAATCGATCTGCTGTAGGTTGCGCGGGTCTTTTTGTCGCGGTAGGGCACATCCCGTCGGTGTTGGGCGTTGTGGTTCCACTTGACCTTGTTCTGGTTGACCTCGAGCTTGTTGCCGACGTTGATGTTGTTGTAGTGGTTGATGTCGATGTCCACATCCCCCCGGCCCCAGTTGCAGCCGCCCCAGAGCGAGTTTGTAATGCCCACACCGATCCCGAATGCGATCCCGGAGACCAGCGCCGTGCCGAACACGTAGCCCGGCGGCGGCGGCAGGTACACCGGCGGGTAGCGCGGGTACCACCAGGTTCCGTAAACCACCGTCGGGTTGTAGGCCGGCACGTACACCACCTGCGGGGCGGCCGGCTCGACCTTGATGATGGTCTGCTGGGTCTGAGGGGCTTCCTCCACGATCACCTGATGCTGCGAGTTGCTTTCGAGGTTGCCGGATTGCTTCGCCGCCGCGCGCAGCCGCTGCACCGAGTCCATCACGTCGTTGGGCTGGGCGAGAAAGGCGTCGCCCACTTTCTGCACCCAGTCCGGCTGCTGATCCATGGTCGCCAGCGCCTGTGGAAAGGCCACCAACGACTTCACGCTGGGGTCCCACGGTTTGTCCTGGACGGCGGTCACCGCCGC
>JBAPYE010000606.1:0-2946 GCA_049284575.1 Desulfobacterales bacterium | reverse complement strand
GCGGTGGCTATGGCGGCGGCGGCGGCGGCGACCGGGGCAGCAGGGACCGGGGCGGTGCCGGCGGCCGGCGGTAACCCCGCCTCAACCTACTGGAAACCACGCGATCCGGCACCCAAAAGCGCATCGTTCGGCGCTGAAGATCCGCCGGGTCGCGTGGCGGCAACTACAGCGGCCCCTGCGATGATCAAATGACGGGCAGCGCGGGCCGGATCTCGCGAAGATCCAGCCATAGCCCCCGATCCGCAACAGCGGCAGAGGGGGACCGCTGTCCGAGACCAAAAGCGTCCGGTCCAATTCGATCCGCCCCCCCTCGCCCCTATATAGTCCTGCCCGTCTCAAATCAGGTGCGGTTCTCGTCGCTCAGCCGACAGATCAGGTTGAACCCCCGTCTGGTTTTCCAAAAAAATATCCCGTCCCACCCGACGAATACACCCCCCAGGCAATCGACGCCAGGTCTATAAGCGCCGCCCGATGACGCTGAGGGGTGGGTGCAAGCCGCCACCTCACACCAGTTGGCAAAAATCCCGTCACCAGTCAGTCTTCCCATCGGCTCCCAATCAAGCCCCGCTAAATTAATTTTAAAACTATTTCAATATGTTATCGTGATTTCAGGTCTTTCCTATCTGGCACAGGAATTGCCAGAGAAAGAAGGGTAAATTTTTTCTTCACCCCGCAAAGGAAACCGTTTTGAAGGTGGGAGATAGGGGAATGACGGTCTGGTTTTTTTGCAGTCTGTAAAAAATACCGACACAGCCCCGGATGCGCCCGTCGAATCAACGCAAGGAGGATAAAAATGCAGCAAAAAATTAGGGTCCTCATGGTGGATGACGAAGCCCAGTTTCGGGCGACGACATCCAGAATCCTCACCAAAAAGGGCTTTGCGACCACCATTGCCGGCAGCGGGGAGGAGGCGCTCGCCATTCTCAGGAACACCCCCCAGGACGTGGTCATCCTGGACATCAAGATGCCGGGCATGGACGGCCACGCGGCCCTTGAGGAAATCAAAAAACTGCGCCCCGAAACCCAGGTGATCATGCTCACCGGTCACGGGGCCGAGGCCTCGGCCAAGGCCTCCCAGGTCAAAGGCGCCTTCGACTACCTCAGCAAGCCGTGTGACATCGATCTTCTGACACTTAAAATCAACGAGGCGTTCAAGGCCTCCCACAAGGATTTGAAAAAGGAGGAGAAGACCGCCGGCAGCATCATGATCCATGTGGAGGATTACAGCGCCATCGGACCCCAGCAGACGGTGCGGGAAGCCATCGAGGCCCTCATGCGCTCATTCAAATCCCTGGTATCCTCCAGTCGCCTGATGGAAACCGGCCACCGCTCCCTGCTGGTCTGCGACGACAACCGTGAGGTGATCGGCATATTGAGCATCCTGGACCTGATCCAGGCGGCCCGGCCGGCCTACCTGAGCGCGGCCAAACCCTCGATGGCCGACAGCATGCAGTACTCGCGCATGTTCTGGAGCGGCCTTTTTACGACCCAGGTCAAGGCCCTGGCCGACAAAAAGGTTGAGGCGGTCATGTCCGACTCCCCGCCGTGCCTGGATGAGGACACCAACCTGATGGAGCTGGCCGACTTCATGTACAGCGAGCAGGTGCGGCGGGTGCTGATCACTCGCCAGGCCAGAGTCGTCGGCGTGGTGCGCGAGCAGGAGCTCTTTTTTCAAATGGCCGACATCATCATGTGACCGCATGAACCGAACACAAAGTGACCGTGAGGAGGCGTTTTATGGATCCGTCCACCAAATCCGGCGATGCGCATTCTCGGGCAGGTGCGCCCGCAACCCGCAAAACCGCCCTCAAGAAAAAGAAGGCCACCGGCTATGACAAATACGTCGATTGGAAGCTCTTCGCCATTCCACTGGTGCTGCTGTTCGGCATTCTGCTCATGCCGACCCCCTACAGCATGAAGGACGTGGGCACCGAATACAATGTGGGCCCCAAGGCGGTCACCGGCTATCTGGCCAAGGAGCTGTTCGATCTTCAAACCTCCGATTTGGAGCAGTGGCAGCTGGTCACGGTTCAGATCATGGACCAGAACATGCGCATGGGGGCTCTGGGCAAGGACCGCTTCCTGAAAAGGGACGCCAGGTGGCTCAGGCAGAACAAGATCCAGAGTGACGCCACCAATCTCGCTCGGGCCCTGAGCTGGGTGGAGGAAAACGTGGCGCCCGAACGGTTTCGCAGCCTGATGCAAAACGCCCTGAACCTTCGCCGCGACGGGCTCAAATACGAGGAGCTGGCCGACAAGGACCGGCAGGCCGCCGACAAGGGCGCCTGGCACATCCAGGTGGCCATCGCGATGGGGGCCTTCGTGGTCTTCTGCTTTTTGACGGAGTGCATCCCCCTTCCGGGGGTGTCCTTCTGCATCGGGCTGCTGCTGGTCTTTACCGGTGTCACCTCGCGCCAGGAAGTGGCCATGCTCTACTGGGATGACGCCGTCTGGTTCATCATGGGCAGCCTCATGTTCGCCGCGGCCTTTGTCAAGACCGGGGTGGACAAACGGGTCTGCCTGGCGATGTTCAAAAAGCTGGCAGTGCCCAACGTCAAGTGGATCACCCTGATCTTCTTCATCATCATCTCGCCCCTGGCGGCGGTCATCTCCGACCACGCCCTGGCGGCGATGTTTCTGCCGATCGCCATGCTGCTCTACCAGAACAGCCTGACCGACGAGATCCCGGAAGACCTGGAGCTGGGCAAGATGATGATGATCGCCATCGCCATGGCCTGCAACATCGGCGGCCCCGGGGCCCCCTCGGGCGGCGCCCGCAACGTGATCATGATGACCTATTTAAACGACATGTTCGGTATGGATATCGGCTATTTTCAGTGGATCACCTACTGCATGCCCTATCTTTTCGTCATGATTCCGATCACCTGGCTGCTGGTCAACTGGCAGTTCAAGCCCCGCATCCGCTCCCTGGCACCGGCCATGGAC
>JBAPYE010000605.1:0-9323 GCA_049284575.1 Desulfobacterales bacterium | reverse complement strand
GCCGGATACGGTCCTCCAGACTTAGCAGTTTGCCTTCCAGACTGGCCGTTTTCTGCCCGCGCTGCTGGATGTCGCTTTCCGTCTCGCCCAGCTTCTGACCGGTTTTGAACTCCACCTCTTCCAGCCGCCCGCCCAGCACGCGGAGTTCCTCTTCGAGATTCTCGATGCTGACCCGCAGGCCGGCCGCCTGGTTTTTGATTTCGGAATCCTTGGACTCCAGGCTCTGGCGGGTGTCTTCAATTTCCCGGCCCTGCTTTTCCAGAACGGCACTTCGGCGTTCAAGGGCCGCCAGCCGGCGATCCAGGGTGATCACGTCCTGCTGCATGGCGCACCCGGCCAGCAGAGCTGTGAAAACAAGAACAACGACAGGTAGGGGTTTCATGGCTGGTCCGTTCAGACAACCCATTTCGGTTGCGGAAAAAGCTTACCCGCCGAAAGGCGGGTAAGCGGCCAAAAGGCGCGCGGCCGACGGGGGAATCCGCCCGTCTGCCGGTCTCGCAGTCAGCGGCCGCCGACTGCGGTCCCCTGCGCTTGACGGTAGATTATTCTATGACGAATTGGGCCCGCCGGTTCTTGGCCCAGGCCTCCTCGTTGCTTCGCGGATCGATCGGCCGCTCCTCACCGTAGCTGATGGTGGTCAGCCGGGAGGAGGAGATGCCCAGGTCCAGCAGGAAGGCCTTGGCGGACTCGGCGCGGCGCTCCCCGAGCGCAAGGTTGTACTCGGCGGTGCCGCGTTCATCGCAGTGGCCTTCGATGATGGCCGTGACCTCCGGGTTGGCCCTCATCCAGTCCGCCTTGTCTCTCAGGGTTTCCTGAGCCGCCGGCAACAGCCGGGACTTATCGAACTCGAAATAGATGTTCTCGTTCATGAAACGGGCGCGCATCGCCTCCATTTGCTGCCCGCTCTGCTGTTGATCCTGGAGAAGACGCTCTTCCTCCAGCGCCCGCTGCCGTGCCAGTTCCTCCTGGCGGGCTTTTTCGGCGTCGATCGCGGCCTGCTCGGCCTGGCTTTCGGCCATGACCCCTTTCTTGGCACAAGAGCTCAGCGTCAGCATCATCGGCAAGACCATCAGCAGGGCCGCCATAATCCAGATTCTTCTTGTCATCCTCTCTCCTCCTTTTACCTGGGCAGTGCAAAAAATGGGGTTTTTTTAATTCACAATTCTTGGCGACCACTTGGGGTTGGTCTGCTCTCCCGGCAGGGCCAGCAGCCGGCGCTGATCCGTTCCATAGCCGGTCATGACATAGATCCGGTAGGGGCCTTCGCGGTTTGAGCTGAAAGCGATCAGACTGCCGTCCGGGGACCAGGACGGGGATTCATTGTTCCCGGTGCTGCGGGTCAACTGAAGCGTTTTTCTAGTGCCCAAGTCCATCACACGGATATTGAAGCCCCCATCCTCGGCTGAACAAAAGGCGATCCGATCGCCCTTGGGCGACCAGCTGGGCGTGGTGTTGTAGCGCCCCTCGAAAGTCAATCTTTCTTCGCGCCCGCTGTTCACGTCTTGGATATGGATCTGGGGGGTTCCGGAGCGGTTGGACACAAACGCCATCGCCTTGCCGTCCGGAGACCAGACCGGCGAAATGTCTATGCCTTTACTCACGGTCAACCTTTTAATAATTTTCCCGGCGCCGGTCAACAGATAAATTTCCGGGTCTCCGGAAAAGGAAAGCGTGGCGGCCAGCTCAAACTTGTCGGGCACCCAGGCCGGGGTCGTGTTGAGCCCTTGGCGGTCGACGACGCTGCCCCGCCGCTGGGCCAAATTCCGGATATACAGGTCCGGTTTGCCCTTCCGGTAGGACGTGTAGGCCAGCCACTTGCCGTCCGAGGACCAGGCCGGCGAGAGGGTGATGGCCTTTTCGTGGGTCACCTGCCGGGGGCTTTCGCCGTCGAAATCGGCCGTGAAGATTTCCTTGTTGCCGGGGCCGTTTGAGACAAAAGCGATCTGGCTGTCAAAGATGCCGTGGTTGCCGGTGAGCGCAAAGATCACTTCCCCGCAGAAGCGGTGGATCATTCGCCGCTGGTCGCCGACCAGGCCCTTGTAGCGCTTGCCGATCAGCAGCTGGGACTTGAAGGTATCGAACAGACGCAGTTCCATCTCCAGGTACTGGTCCTTCAGCGACAGGCCGCCGGTCACGAGCAGCTCGGCGCCGATGGCGGTCCAGTCCTGAAATTTGATATTGGGCGCGATGACCCCCATCGCTTCGGGCTTGACCAGAAAGGCGCCGCGATCCAGGATCTTGAAATAACCGGTAAATTCAAGCGCACCGGCCAGCTGCTCGGCGGCCTGGGCGGCCGCCTGGCGTTCGGCCGGATGGCCGGCCACCGGTTTAAAGTCCGGGACGGCCATGGGGATTTTGCGCAAAAAGGGGTTGGTGATGTCGATGTAGTCATAATCGGCACACGCAACCCCCGCAAGGGCCAGCAAGCATGCCAGCAGGATCGACGTGAACACTTGGAGACGAAAGAGGGACATAACGGTATTCAAACTCCTGGGGGGCTGCATGGGCGTAATGCCGTTGAAAACTGCTGGGTGCGGCCCTATCGCAGGCCTTCGGGGCCGAAACGCAGCCCCACCTCCACGAAAGCGGACCTGAGCCCGGCAGGATGCGGATCGACGGGATTGGATTTCACGATGGCCTTATAGGCCGACTCGTCCAGATAGGCGTTTCCCGACCGATCGGTGAAAAAAATATCCCGGATCTCCCCGTTGGGCATGACTTTGAACACCAGGCTGGCCCGGATATTTTTGTTGGTGCCGGCCACCTGCTCCGAGAAGGCCCAATTTTTCTGAACCCGGTAGGCGATTTCCACGCGATAGATGTCCTTCAGGTCGGAAACCTCCTTGCCCCCGCCGCCGGGCTGGCCGCTTTGGCCTTGATTCGACGTCGGCCCCCCGCCCCCGCCGGCCTTCTGGCCGTCCCCTTGGGCGGGACTCTTGTCCACCTGCCGGCGCAGGCGTTCAAAGGCGGCCGCCAGCGGGTCGGGCCGGGTGGTTTCGACCGTTTTTTCGATTTTGGCCAGGGCGCTGTCCAAGACTTTTTCCGACTGGAAGGTTTGCTGCTTGAGCGAGGCCTTGGGCTTGGGCGGCTCCGGCGCAACCGTCGCCGTGACGGGGGGTGCCGGCGCCGGGGCCTCGGGCTCGGGGACCTGGATTTCCGGTTTGGGCGCCACCTTGGCGGAAATGGTCTTGGGAGGGGCGCTTTTGACCGGCTCCGGGGCTTTGGGTGCCGGCGCAGCATCCCTTTCAGGCGCTGCGCCGGCAGCCCCCCCCGCCCCCTGCGGCTCGGCGACGCTCACCAGGTCGACGTTGATCACCGACGGGGAAAACGACTGGCGCGACTGCGGCACGGGCGCGAAAACAAGGGCCACAAACAGAAAAAAATGGCACAGCACCGAAAGGACAAGGGGCAGCCTCCAGGCGGGGCGCTCGTCGCGCCCCCCGCCCAGAAAATGGTGTCGAAAATCGGACCGGTCGTCCATCAACTTCCTTTTTCGGGCGCGGCGGCCTTCTCATCCGGGGAGAGCGGCATGGTGATCATGCCGAGCTTTTCGACCCCGGCCGCCTTGACCTCGGCCATCACCCGCACGACGATGCCGTAGGCGATGTCGCGGTCGGCCTTGAGAAAAACCTGCCGATCCTCACGCCCCTCGAGTATTTTAAGCAGTTTTTGCTGCAGGAAGTCCATCTCGACCTGCAGTTCGTTGATGAACACCTGCTGGTTTTTGTCCACGGTAATCACCAGGTGCTCCTGATCGGACTGCAGGGGCGCCGAGGTGGCCTCGGGCAGCGAAACGTCCACCCCCTGGACCATCATGGGTGCGGTTACCATAAAAATGATCAGCAAGACCAGCATGACGTCCACGAAAGGCGTCACGTTGATTTCAGACATCAGCCCACTGTCGCCGCCGCCGCCGGTCATCCCCGCCTCCTTTCAATGCGCAGGATGTCGCGCTCGACAATGTTCAGAAAATCGGCTGCAAAGCTCTGCAGCTCAGACTCGATCGTGCGGATCTTCTGGGTGAAATAGTTGAATCCGATAACCGCCGGAATGGCCACCGCCAGACCGGCCGCCGTCGCCACGAGGGCCTCGGATATACCGGGCGCAACGACGGCGAGGCTGGCGGAACCCCGCAGGCCGATGCCGTGAAAGGAGCCCATGATGCCCCAGACCGTCCCGAAAAGCCCGATAAAGGGTGTGGTGTTGCCGGCCGTCGCCAGAAACGGAACCAGCTGGGTCATCCGGGTGGTTTCGGTGTTGATGGCGCGCCGCAGGGCGCGCTTGACGTTGCTGGTGCCGGCAAACTGCATGGTGGCTTGCCCCTGGTCGGCATCTGGATCTGAGGTTTCCCGGGGCTCCGGACCCGACGCCTGGCTGATCTTCTTGAGCTCCACGTAGCCGATCCGAAACACCCGTGCAATCGGGCTGCCGTGCAGATTCTTGGCCTTCTTGAACGCATCGGACAGATCGCGGCTTTTCCAGAAGAAGTCGATGAAGGCCGCGCTCTGCTGGAAGGCCCGGCGGATATAGCGGTATTTGATCACAATGATCGACCAGGTGGCGATGGAAAAGAAAAGCAGCAGAAGCAGCACAAACTTTACCATCGGGCCGGCATTGCTGATCATCTGGATCAGGTCGAAGTCTTGGGGAATCATCTTAACTCCAGTTTACAAAAGGGGTTTGGGGAAACATCGCGCCGCCCGATCGGCTGACCGGCGGCCGCTGCAGGCCATTCCCCCGGTCGCCGCCACGGGGGAGTTTGCCTGCTGCTTTCGGGGTTTAGATCCAGAGGGGAACAGGTCGAACCGGCCGCCGGCGCGGCCGACTGCTAGACTGTCATGGAATTGAAACTGGCGCATGGCGGCGCACCCGCTTTCCTGGCTGCGCCAGATTAGGACTTTCCGATTTATATGAGGTTGGCGTTGGTGTCAAGGCGTTTGGCGTGTTGCAAGCCCAACCGGCTATTGCCTAATCGTGCCGTTCCTGATAAAAAATGCTTTTTTGTCCCGAAACCCGCCGGACGAGGGCTTTCCGCCGTTGCGTTCCCGACCCGCCTGCGGCCATCCGGCCCTTACCATGGAGAAAACCGCGCTTTCGCCGCATCGAAGGTGTGACACCCGATGGATTCAATCGCCAACTTCCTCTTTGAAGCCCGCATGCTGAAGGCGCTGCCGCGCTCGGGCTACCAGTTCCTGGGCAACGGCCGCGAAAGCGTTGCCGAACATGTTTACATCACCAGCATGATCGGCTTTGTCATGGCGCAGCTTAACCCTGCGGCCGACAGCCGGCGTCTGATCGGCATGTGCCTGCTGCACGACCTGCCCGAAGCCCGCACCGGCGATTTGAACGCCGTCCAGAAGAACTACGTCGATGCCCGGGAGCACCGGGCCCTTGCCGACGCCGTCGCCGGACTGCCTTTCGGCCCCGCCATCACCGCCCTGCAGGCGGAATTCAACGCCAACGAGACCCTCGAGGCCCGCCTGGCCCGTGACGCCGACCAGTTGGCGTTTATCCTGGACCTCAAAGCGCTGGCCGATGTGGGCTACCGCACGCCCGTGAAGTGGCTTGAGCATGTCGTTCAGCGGCTGCACACCGATACGGGCAAGTCTTTGGCAGACAGCATTCTGCGAACCGACTGGGACGCCTGGTGGCTCAAGAATTATGTTGACAGCCCCACGCGAACTTAATAGGAATTTTTTTTTGCCGTGGTCTCAGCGACCACTTGAAAACTTTAAACAAATGGAGGTCACGATGAATTGGTTGATCAACACGCTTGGATCATCCATCGGGAAAAAACTGTTGATGGCCCTCACCGGTTTGGGCTTCATCAGCTTCCTGGTGGGACACCTGGCCGGCAATCTCACCATTTACGGTGGAAAGGACGCGTTTAACAGCTATGCCGCTCACCTGCACGCGCTCGGACCGCTGGTGACCGCCGCCGAGCTGGGTCTGTTGCTGTTTGCGGTGATCCATATTGCAACGGGTGCCATCCTCTTCTACGAGAACCTCAAGGCGCGCCCCGAGCGCTACAAGGTCAACAAATGCGGCGGCGGGCGCACCATCGGCTCGGCCACCATGCCGTATACCGGCTTTCTGGTGATCGCCTTCGTGATCTTTCACCTGCTCAACTTCCATTTCGTGGACAAAACCAACACCACCATCTTCCAAATCGTCTCCGACGCGTTTAAAAGCCCGGTTTATGTCTTAATATATGTCGCAGCCATGGTGATCGTGGCGCTGCATGTCAGCCACGGGCTCTGGAGCGCCTTTCAGAGCCTCGGGGCCAACCACCCCAAATACATGCCCGCCATCATGACGCTCAGCATTGCAGTCAGCGTGATTTTCGGGATCGGCTTCGGCTTTCTTCCCGTTTATATTTCGCTTTTTTCATAGAAAGGAAAAATCATGCAGCTTGACGCTAAAATCCCGGATGGCCCCCTCGCGGAAAAGTGGGACCGACACCGTTTTGAACTCAAACTGGTCAACCCCGCCAACAAACGCAAATTCGACATCATCGTCGTCGGCACGGGGCTTGCCGGCGGATCGGCATCCGCCACGCTGGCGGAGTTGGGCTACAACGTTAAAACCTTCTGCTTTCAGGACAGCCCGCGCCGGGCCCACAGCATCGCCGCCCAGGGCGGTATCAACGCCGCCAAAAACTACCCCAACGACGGCGACAGCATCTGGCGGCTTTTCTACGACACCGTAAAAGGCGGCGACTTCCGCGCCCGCGAGGCCAATGTCTACCGACTGGCCCAGGTCAGCAACAATATTATCGATCACTGCGTGGCCCAGGGCATCCCTTTTGCCCGGGAATACGGCGGGCTGCTCGCCAATCGGAGTTTCGGCGGGGCCCAGGTTTCACGCACTTTCTACGCCCGCGGCCAGACGGGGCAGCAGCTGCTGCTGGGCGCCTACAGCTCCCTGGCGCGCCAGGTCGCGGCGGGCAAGGTGACGATGTTCCCCCGGCGGGAAATGCTGGATGTGGTCGTCGTCGACGGGCAGGCACGCGGCATCGTGGTGCGCAACCTGATCAGCGGAGAGATTGAAACCCACGCCGCGAATGCCGTCGTTCTGGCCACCGGCGGCTACGGCAACGTTTTTTTCCTGTCCACCAACGCCATGGGCTCCAATGTCACGGCGGCCTACCGGGCTTACAAGAAGGGGGCCTTCTTCGCCAACCCCTGCTTTACCCAGATCCACCCCACCTGCATCCCGGTCCACGGCACCTACCAGTCCAAACTGACCCTGATGAGCGAGAGCCTGCGCAACGACGGGCGGGTGTGGGTGCCCAAGAAGGCCGGCGACACCCGACGACCGGCGGATATCCCCGAAGACGAGCGCGACTACTTCCTGGAGCGCAAGTACCCGAGCTTCGGCAACCTCGTCCCCCGGGACGTGGCCTCGCGCAATGCCAAGGAGCAGTGCGACATGGGCAAGGGCGTCGGTGAAACCCGCCTGGCGGTCTATCTCGATTTCGCCGATGCCATCAGGCGCGACGGCCGGAATGTGATCGAGAAGAAATACGGCAATCTCTTTCAAATGTACGCAAAGATCACCGCCGACAACCCCTACGAAACCCCCATGATGATCTACCCGGCGGTCCATTACACCATGGGCGGCCTGTGGGTCGACTACAACCTGATGAGCACCATTCCGGGGCTGTTCGTGCTGGGCGAGGCCAACTTTTCGGACCACGGCGCCAACCGCCTTGGGGCCAGCGCCCTGATGCAGGGACTGGCCGACGGCTACTTCGTCATTCCCTACACCATCGGCGGGTACCTGGCCGGTACCCCCCAGCGGGCGGTGACCACCGCCGATCCGGCCTTCCAGGCGGCCACCCAGGCGTTGAACAGCCGCATCAGCAAGCTTCTTTCCATCAACGGCCGCCGCACGGTGGATGATTTCCATCGCGAACTCGGCAATATCATGTGGGATCACTGCGGCATGGCGCGCACCAATGCCGGGCTCGAGGTCGCCCGCGGCCTGATCCAGAATCTGCGCGCCGAATTCTGGGAAAACGTCAAAGTCCCCGGTGACAAGGGCGAGTTCAACCAGAGCCTCGAGCGGGCCGGGCGGGTGGCGGACTTTCTTGAATTCGGCGAACTGATGCTGATCGATGCCCGCGCGCGCCAGGAATCCTGCGGCGGCCACTTCAACGAAGCCTTTCAGACCCAGGAAAACGAGGCCCTGCGCGATGACGAGAACTTTTGCCACGTCGCCGCCTGGGAATTCACGGGCGAAGGCCAGGAGCCGGCATTTCACAAGGAGCCGTTGGTGTTTGAAAACGTCCACCTTACGCAAAGGAGCTACAAGTGACCAAGACCATCAATCTGACCCTCAAGGTCTGGCGTCAGAAGGGACCCCATGTCAAAGGCAAACTCGAAACCTTTCACGCCAATAACATCTCCACCGACATGTCCTTTTTGGAGATGATTGACGTTGTCAATGAACAGCTCACCCTGGACGGCAAAGACCCGATTGCATTCGACCACGACTGCCGCGAGGGCATCTGCGGCAGTTGCGGGGCGGTGATCAACGGCCGCCCGCACGGGCCCGAAAAAGGCACCACCCTCTGCCAGCTTCACATGCGGCACTTTTCGGACGGCGACACCGTGGTGGTCGAGCCCTGGCGCTCGCGGGCGTTTCCGATCATTCGCGATCTGGCGGTCGACCGCGGTGCACTGGACAAAATCATCCAGGCCGGCGGCTACATCTCGGTGAATGTCGGCGGCGCCCAGGACGCCAACGCCATCCCGATCCCCCAGGAGGTGGCCGACAAGGCCATGGACGCTGCGGCCTGCATCGGCTGCGGCGCCTGCGTGGCCGCGTGCCCCAACGCCTCGGCGATGCTGTTCGTAGGCGCCAAGGTCTCCCAGCTGGCCCTGCTGCCCCAGGGCAAACCCGAAGCCGCGCGACGGGCCATTGCCATGCTCTGCACCGCGGACAAGGCCGGCTTTGGAAACTGTTCCAACGAACGCGAGTGCGAGGCCGAGTGCCCCAAGGAAATCTCGATCACCAATATTGCACGTCTCAACCGGGAGTTTTTCAAAGCCAGCTTCGGCTCCTCGGTCCAGTGAGCCGGCAGCCGGGAGCATGCTGCGGCGATCCGCGTGCCATGCGGCCGCCGCAGCCCCTTAAGTGCCGCAACACAAGAAAAACGATTCCGGAAGGATGCAAAGATAAGGCAGCCGACGTTTTGCTCGGCTGCCTTTTGTGATCCCCCCGCCCGCATTGCAAAAGCCCCACCGCATCAGCCCCACCCCTCAAGCTCCCAATCCCGCCTTGAGCTAAAAAAGGCTTGATTTTACACCATCCGACCG
>JBAPYE010000604.1:0-3158 GCA_049284575.1 Desulfobacterales bacterium | reverse complement strand
GAGGCCATCGACGACGTTCGTTACGGGTGCTGCATCGAGCCGGTCGACACCCTCAACGTGGCCCGGGTGGCGGCCCTGCTGGCGGGCATCCCCGACAGCGTCCCGGCGGTCACCATCAACCGTGTCTGCATCTCGGGCATGGAGGCGGTGATCTCGGGGATGGCCATGATTCAGGCGGGTATGGCCGACATCATCCTGGCCGGGGGGCTGGAGCACATGTCCGGCGCGCCCTACACGGTTCCGGGCGCGCGCTGGGGCTGCCGGCTGCAGGACCAGGTGCTGGTGGATGGCATTATTCGCGCGCTGCACTGCGGCTCCCATGTGATTCCCCACCCGGAAGACGGGCCGGTCGATGCCGCGGCGCCCCCACTGAGCATGTTCAGGGGCAAACCTTACATCATGGGCCACACGGCCGAGTTCGTCGCCCAGCATCTGGGCATCAGCCGCCGGGAAATGGATGAAGTCGCGCTGCGCAGCCACAACGGCGTCGAGCGCGCCACCGCCGACGGCTCTTTTCAGGAGGAAATCGTTCCTGTGGAGGTCCCCCGGCGGAAAAAGGCGCCGCTGGTTTTCAACCGCGACGAACACTTCCGCCCGGGCCTGACCCTGGCGCAGCTGGCGCAGCTACCGCCGGCCTTCGTCCCCGAAATCGGCAAGGTCACCGCCGGCAACGCCAGCGGCATCAACGACGGCTCCGCCGGCCTGGTGCTGGTGTCGGCCGAACGCGCCAAGGACCTCGCGATCGCCCCCATCGCCCGGATCAAGGCCGTCGGCCGGGGCGCCTGCCATCCTGCGGTGATGGGGCTCTCGCCGGTGCCGGCGGTGCGCCATCTGCTGGCCGCCTCGGGGCTTGCCATCGATGATTTTGATCTGGTGGAACTCAACGAGGCGTTTGCCGCCCAGTACATCGGATGTGAGCGCGAGTTGGGCCTCGATCGCGAGAAGACCAACGTCAACGGCTCCGGCATCGGCCTGGGCCACCCGATCGGGGCCACCGGCGCCCGGATTATCGTCACGCTGCTGCATGCCATGAAAAAACGCAACCTGTCCCTGGGGCTGGCGACTCTTTGCGGCGGCGGCGGGGTTTCCATGGCCTGCGCCCTCGAAATGCTCTGATCCCTCGTTCGGTCTGGCTCGGCGGGGTGCCTGAAGCCCTTCCGGCAGCCGGCCGGGACCCTCAGGGGGGCGTCCCGGTTAGGGGCGGTGGGCGTTCAGCCGCCCGGCGGCGCAGGAGGGCCTCGTAGGCGGCCAGTTTTTCGAGGGCCTGGGCCTCGTTGGCAAGCTGTTTGATGGATTCCCGAAAGGCGCTGCTGTGGGGCAGCCCCCGGCTGAACCAGCCCAACCGGCTGCGCATCATGTAGCAGGCGTGCCGCTCGCCGAAAAACCGGACCGAAGCGCGCAGGTACGCGCGCAGCGCCGCGAAGCGGACCGTCAGGTCCACGGGCGGCGGGGCCTGGCCCTGCAGCGCCGCCCGAACCTGGCTGAAAAGCCAGGGGGCGCCGATGGCCGCACGGCCGATCATGACCGCATCACAGCCGGTTGTTTGGCGCATGGCGAGGGCCTCCGCGGCGCTGGTGACATCACCGTTGCCGATCACCGGGATGGCCACCGCCGCCTTGACGGCGGCGATCACGGACCAGTCCGGGTAGCCGCGAAACGCTTGGCCGGCGGTGCGGGGGTGAACGGCGATGGCATCGACGCCGCAACTCTCCGCAATCCCGGCGAGCTGCAGGGCCTGCGCACCGGATGGGTCCCAGCCCGTCCGGATTTTGATGGTCAGCGGGATGCGGACCGCCTTGCGCACGGCTCCCAGCAGGGCCGCGGCTTTTTGCGGTTCGCGCATCAGGGCGACCCCGGCGCCGCTTTTGACGATTTTCTTAACCGCGCAGCCGAAGTTGATGTCCAGCACGTCGGCGCCGGCGGCTTCAACCCGGGCCGCCGCCTCGGCCGTAATGTCCGGGTCCGAGCCGAAGAGCTGCATGGATACCGGCTTTTCGGCCGCGACGCTCGCTAGCAGTTGGGCGGTTTTGGCGGATCCGTGGACCAAACCGGCGGCGCTGACCATCTCGGAGCACACCAGGGCGCACCCGGCCCTGCGGGCCAGCAGCCGAAACGGCAGGTTGGTGATGCCCGCCAGGGGGGCGAGAACGGTCGGGTTGTCGAGGGGCAGCGATCCAATTTGCATGGTCGGGTGTCTTTTTCTTTCTCTGCCGGTTTCCGGGGCGCAGGCGTGGATTAGAAATCACCGCCGCCCGAACTTAGCATGGCCCCTGCGGGCTGCCAAGCCCCGGTGCGGCCGCGCTGGGCTGGGCGTAACAATAGAGGCAGTTGTGAAAGCAGGGGTGCCGGCGATAGCCGCCGACGTCCGCCGACAGGCTGCAGCCGCAGCCCTTTTTGACCCGCTGGCCGCCGTCCCTGCGCGTGGAGACCCGGCCGCCGTAAAGGCTCATCAGCAGGGCGCCCGGAATACAGCTGGCCGAGGCGATCCGGGCGGCCGGCGGCAGTGCGGCCATGACCTGCGCCTCACAACAGGTTTCAAGCCGGATGCCGTGGGAAGCCAGGGCGTTTGCCAGCTCTATCAGCAGGGCGGTCTTGCGGGCGATCGGCGGGTCCAGAAAGGCGATCCCCGGCAGGTGTGCCGTGCGCCGCGCGATTTTGGCGTAGTCGTCGCGGAAGCTGGTGATGCAGCGCGCGATTCCGAGTGCGCCGGCGTGCTCGGCGATGCGGCCGAAATCCGCCAGGTTGTCGTGAATGTCATTTCCGTTGTCGCGGTAAAAACAGATGGGGTCGAAGCGCCAGGCGACAGTCGCCGGCCCGAAGGCCTGCACCAGGGCCGCCATCTGCCCCAGGCGCTCCTCCAGGGGCGGCACCCGCGGTTCCAGGCGGTGGTCGGTCGAGTTGAGCGTAAAGTTGAAATACAGGCCGTAGCCCTGGCGTCGGAGTTTCCGGCCGTAGCCGCCGGCCAGGAAGGGCCCGAAATCCTTCGACCAGAAAACGATCGTGTGGACCTCCCCGGGACCGGCCAGGACCCGGTGCAGGCGGCGGTTGAAGGGGTTTTCAACCGTGAAAAACCCCCTGGCGATGCCCGTCATGAACCACGGCATGTAAAAGGCGGGGATGTCGGTCCGACGCGAGGCGGATATGACGGTGGGTAAGGC
>JBAPYE010000603.1:0-9101 GCA_049284575.1 Desulfobacterales bacterium | reverse complement strand
CAGGTCCCCGGCGTCGGCCATGCGGCCCAGGGGAACCCGGCTGCAGAACTTGCGTTTGAAGTCTTCATCCTGGTCGCCCAGCACCCCGCCCGGGGAGAGGGTGTTGACCCGCACCCCGTGGGGAGCCCAATGGGTGGCCAGATAGCGGGTGAGATTTACCACGGCGGCCTTGGAGGCGCCGTAGGCCGGCGGCTTGAGAAAGGGCGGGTCGCTCGCGATGTGGTCGTAGAAGCGGTTGTCGGGCGAGACGCTGGCGTAGAGCGATCCGATGTTGATGATCGACCCCCGGCCGGCCTGGACCATGGCCCCTCCGAAAACCTGGGAGACCAGAAAAAGCCCGAGCGTGTTGACCTCGAAAATCTCACGGTTGACCGCCAGCGGGATCTCTTCCATGCGGCAGGCGCCGCTCTGCTGGCTGGGGGGCTGGTCGATGCCGGCATTGTTGACCAGGACCGACGGGGCCCCGAAGGCGCGGATGCACTCGGCCAGGGTCTGCTCCAGCGATTGACGCTCGCGCACATCCGCGGCGGCCAATTGCAGCCGCTCTGCGCCGCACTGCTCCTGGAGGGCCGCAAACGCCGTCCCGGCAGCCTGGCCGGGACGGTCGATGCCCATGACGCGGGCCCCGGCTTCCAGGAGGGCGCCGATCCAGATGGGGCCCAGTTTGCCCAGCGCGCCGGTGACCACGGCCACTTCATTTTCCAAACTGAAAAGGTCGTTCAAGACGCAGCCCCCGCCTGCTTGCGCGAGCCGTTCAAGATCTCGAAGGTGATGTCGTCGTCGACCGCCAGGGGCTTGAGGGTCACGCGGCCGATCACCTTGTCGATTTCGTAGGGCGGCAGACCGTCCCCGGGGCATTTGATCGCCAGGTCTTCCATCTGGATGGCGTGGCCTTTGGGCAGGTCGCGGGCCGCCACCAGTTTTTTGCCCATTTTGACAATCGGATTGACTTCGGTCTGGTAAACGCGCTTGACCCCGTCGCCCAGCGCCACCCGCACCCGTCGCAGGTCCCGCACCATCTTGCGGAACCCGATGGGCTCCAGCGAAAAGGCGTGATCGGTGCCCTTCAAGGTGTGGTTGAGGGTGAAGTGTTTTTCCACGACCCGCGCGCCCAGCATGTAGGCCGCCAGGGCCATGGCGATCCCGTTGTCGTGGGAAGAAAGCCCGATGACGTTGTTCGGAAAGCGCTCCCGGAAAGTGGTGATGACCTGCAGATTGAGCTCCTCGAAGGCCGCCGGGTAACCGGCGGTGCACTGCAGGATGCAGAGCCGGGGGTTGATCGGCATGATGGCATCGTAGGCCCGGCGGACGTCTTCCATCGTGCCGCCGCCCGTGCTGAGGATGATCGGTTTCTGGAATTGCGCGATGTGGGTCAGCAGGGGAATGTTTTTCAGGTCTCCGGAGGCGACCTTGTAGGCCGGGATGTCGATCTTGGCCAGAAAATCGGCGCTGGAAAAGTCGAAGGCCGTGGAAATCATGGTGATCTCCAACTCCCGGGCGTAGGCCTTGAGTTCCACGTATTCATGCCAGCCGAACTCCAGGAACTCGCGGTGCTCGCCGTAGGTGGCGCCGTAGCTGTTGGGATTGTCGTAGGGCTTTTTGTAGGCCGCATCGGTGAAAAGCTTGCGGTTGTCGCGTTTCTGCAGCTTGACGGCATCCGCGCCGCACTCCTTGGCGACATTGAACATCTCCAGGGCCGTCTTCAGGTTGCCCTGGTGATTGTGGCCGATTTCCGCAATGGTGTAGCAATCACCGTCATCCTGGATAGTTTTGCCATCAATCGTGAGTTCTCGCATCGATATCTTCTCCCTGTGTTTGAATGGTGTTGTTTTTTTTAAACTTTTGCGAATGCCGTGGGCATTCCATTGGTTTTGGTTATTGTCGCATCATGCGGAAGCCAGTTTCCATTGGGCCAACCCGCTGCCGTGGTCTAATCCGTCCGCTGCCGGGGTGAGGGCGTCGGATCCTTTGACCAGTTTGATGGTCCCGTTTTCGAAACGGTACGCGATGCCCGACGCCTCCAGCATTGTCGATTGATGCGAGATGGCCAGGATGGTGACTTTGCCGCTGAGTGCGCGCAGGGTTTGGCAGATGGCGGTTTCGGTCTCAGGGTCCAGGGCGGTGGTGGCCTCGTCCAGAACCAGGAGGGTGGGGTTTTTGACCAGCGCACGGGCGATGGCGATCCGTTGCCGCTGCCCGCCGGAAATTTTACTGCCCCGCTCGCCCACCACCGTCTGCATGCCTTTGGGCAGGTGCTGCACAAAGCCCCACGCACCGGCCGCGCGCAGTGCGGTTTCCACGTCTTTTTCGCCGATGTCGGTGGCGCCCAGGGTCACGTTGACCAAAACCGAGTCGTGCAGCAGCAGCGTTTCCTGGGGGACATAGCCGATCATGCGGCGCCAGCTGCGGATGTCGATTTCAGCCAAGGGCAGGTCGTCAATCCAGACCTCTCCCGCCTGGGGGCGGAGCAGTCCGATGATCAGATCGGCCACGGTCGTTTTGCCGGCCCCCGACGGGCCCAACAGGGCCGTAAACGATCGCGCCGGAAGGATAAGCGACACGTCTTTTAAAATTGGGGTGCGGTCATAGGCGAAACTGACGTGGTCCAGTTGGATGGCGTTTTCGAAGACGGCCGGGAGACGGCCGGGATGGGCTTCGCGCTCATTTTCGCCTTCCTGGATCTTTTGGGTCAAGGACCAGTAGGCGCTGTCGGCAGTGGCCATCTCCTGGTATTCCTCCTGCATTTTTTGGATGTTTTTCAAGACCTTGCGAATCAGGAAAATCATCGCCACAACCGTCGCCAGCGGCATTTTGAGCTGGATCAGGGCGACATACAGGGCTACGGCCAGGAAGGCGATCATCATGGGTTCTTGCAGCGCCCCCAGGGTCGCTTTGCTCATCACCTTTTTCTGGAGCGCTTTGTTCAGTTTGGCGGTTTTGGCTTTCAGGACGGCGTCGACCGAACCCTCGCTGCCCATGGCCTTGAGCGACTTGATGGACTGCAGGCTGTCGGTCATCTGGGAAATCAGGGATTGGAGCAGGGCTGTCTGGCGTTTGCCCGCGCGCCGGGATTTTTGAATGAAGCGTTTCAGGACGAAAACGATCAAAAGACCGGCAATAATGGCGATCAGTGTCGCTTTCCAGGAGACCAGGAGCGCCAGGGCCGTGTAGACAATCGATTCGATCAGGATGGAAACCAGTTTGGCCCCGTTGTTGAATGCACCCGCTGCGCGGGTGGCCTCTGAAGACACGCCATTGGTGAGGCGTCCGATTGGTTGGCGTAGAAAATATTCCCAGCGGGTGTGGAACAGGGCGTGCAGCAGTTTGAGTCGCAGATCGGTCGCAACGTGGGCGACCGTGTACCCGACCTGCTTGTTGGCCAACAGCACGAGCAAACACTTGATAATGATGCTGACCACAAAAATGCCGAGCAGCACGGCGACCGTTGACGGCATGCCGATGGTGGCCACAGTTTCTCTGAGGTACTGTTCGACGGGCTTGAAAATACCCAAAGACCCACCCGTGCCGACGCTCTCCCCGGCTTTGGCGGCCAGCAGGGAGTGGCTGCCGATCACGATGTTCAGGAACGGCAGCAGTATCGAAAGGCCGAAGCCTTCGGCAATCCCGGCAAAAAGCAGCGAAATGACGGTGATGACGCTCTCCAGCGGGTATCGGCGAATGAATGTGATCAGTAACTGCATGCGTGATTTCTTTTATCCGGCCGCGGATTAGCCCGGCCCGGATCCAAGCCGGTCACACCCGGAGACCTGGGGCGTTGCCCGGTTCCTGCAACGCGCCAAAGGCCTCGCCGATGTGATCGATCTGCTCGGGTGTATGGCCGGCGCTCATGCTGCAGCGCAGCAGGGCCCCGCCATCGGGGGTGGCCGGCGGCAGCACCAGATTGACGTAAACGCCGCGCGCCAGCAGGGCGCACCACTGGCGCACGGTCTCCTCGGGGGAGTTCATGCGAATGGCGACGATGGGACTGATTTCAGGCCCCAGCGTCAGGCCCAGATCCTGGAGGCGCTGATAGAGGTGATGGGCGTTTTCCCACAACCGGAGGCGCAGCTCGGGATGGGCGCGCAGGGTGGCGAGCGCCTGGCGGGTGGAGGCGATCACCGACGGGGACGGTGAGGCGGTGAACAGGTAGGGGCGGTTGGCGAAGCGGATCAGATCGAGTTCCGGATGGTTGCTGGTGCAGTAGCCGCCGATGGCCCCCAGGCTCTTGCTGAAGGTGCCGACGATAAAATCGACTTCATGAGCGACGCCGGTTTCCTCTGCCAGCCCGCGGCCGTGATCCCCCAGGACCCCCAGTGAGTGTGCTTCGTCTACCAGCAGGTAAGCCCCGTAGCGCTTCTTGACCGCCACAATCTCCGCCAGCGGTGCGCGATCACCCAGCATGCTGTAGAGCCCTTCGACAATCACGAGGGCATTGGCGGCGCGATCTCCCAGCCGTCGCAGGCGCTTGTCCAGATCGGCCGGGTCGTTGTGGCGAAAGCGGATGATATCGGCACGGCTGAGCGTGCAGCCGTCATAGATGCTGGCATGGCAGTCGGCATCGATCACGACCGCATCACCGGGTCCGACCAGGGTGGCAATCATCCCCAGGTTGGCGACATAGCCGGTGGAAAACACAATGGCATGCCGACAGTCGAAAAAATCCGCCAGCTCCTGCTCCAGGGCGACGTGCCCGCTGTAGGTGCCGTTGGCGGCCCGGGAGCCGGTGGTGCCGGTCCCGCTTGCATGCAGCGCCCGACAGGCGGCATCGATGCACGCCGGGTCGAAGGTCAGCCCCAGATAGTTGTTGGTGCCGGCCAGGATCGTACGGCGCCCGTTTACGATCGCCTCCGTGGGGGAAAGCAGCTTTTCCATCACCACGTTGACAGTCGCCAGGCCGCATGCGGCCAGGGTTCGCCGCGTCGCTGCCAGCTGCTGAAATTTGTCAAAAATAGCCACTGTTACTCCTCACCGATGATGCGCTGCAGCTGCAGCGTTAAATCTTCGACCGTTCGAATGTGGGGCAGCAGGTTGAGCGGGACCGAAATATCGAAGCGGTCTTCCAATTGCTCCAAAAGTTTCATGACCTTCAGGGAGTCGAAGTCGAGGTCCGCCACAAGGTCGGTGTCCTTGGTGATGCTCTGTTGCTCGGGCGCCAGGGATTTGATCAGTTCGGTGACCTGCCTCAGGATGTCTTCATTCGGTTGCATCTTGGTGTCCTCGGTTCAGCAAAGGGGATGGCCCTCGATCCGGTCGCAAGGCAGGCGAGCGTCCGTCGCATTCCCTCCTGCAGGGGCGTGATCGGGGCCCAACCGGTCTTGCGGCAAATCGCGGCGTTATCGGCGGTCCAGTCCGAGTGGGTGAGTTCGCGCACTTTGCCCGGCGTCAGCATCGGTGCGTAACCAAGCGCTCTGGCAGCGCGCAGGTTGAGGCCCGCCAAAGACCTGACCAGGCTCCGGGGCAGCCTGAGTCCACGGACGGGCCGGCCGGTTACCCGTGAAACCGTTTCGATCACCTCTCGCCAACAGTAACCACCGGGGTGTCCGTCGTGGAGCTCGAAAACCTGGCCCTTCCAGACGGGTTGCGCCAGCAGGGCGATGACGGCCTCGGCTAGATCCTCTGCAAAGATCATCGAAAATCGCGTTTTCTCATCGGCCACCAGGGGCGCGATGCCCCTGGACATCCAGCGCAGGAGCGGGGCTGTCTCACGATCACCGGGGCCGTATACGACCGGTGGGCGCAGCACCACCCAGGAAAGCCACGCGGCCTCGGCTGAAAGCATCCGCTCGCCCAAACGCTTGCTGGCGGCATAGGGTGACACATGGGGCTCCCGGGCGGCAAGCGATGAAAGCGACAGGATGCGGGGTGCCGGGTGCACCCGCCCTGCGGCGCGCACCAGCCGCGCCACGCCATCGCCATTGACGAGATTAAAGGCCTTTTCGTCAATCCCGCGGACGCGCCCGGCGCAGTGCACCACGGCATCGGCCCCGGTCAGCAGGCGCGCCAGGCTGTCCGTGTCTTCAAGACATCCCGGCACCCACACCACCGGGGCCCGCAGCCTGAGGCTCTGGCGGCGGTTAGCGCGGTAGAGCGCGCGCACCGCAAAGCCGCCTTGCAACAGGCGCTGCGTCACGGTGGCACCGATAAAACCGGTTGCTCCTGTCAGGGCCACGGTTCTGGATGGGGTGGTGGATGAGGACAACCGAGGGGCTTCAGGCGCGTGCAGCCGCTGCACGAACGGCCTGTTGGGGCAGACAGTCGATTTCATCCTTGAGTCCCGGCAGCGTCACCTTGCCTTCGGCAACACGTTGCAGAAAATCGCGTTTGGCCTGGGACCGCGCCAATTTTCCGGAGGTGGTTCTGGGCAAGGTGTTGCGCGGAACAAGTTCGATAAAGCAGTCGATGCCTAGCTCCTGGAGCACCTGGCGCCGCACCGCATTCCGAAGTTCTTCACGCGTTTCCGGGCGGGTTTCGCGGCACTCGATCACCAGCACCGTTTTGTCTTCGCCGCCGGCGCAGGTTACCGGGAAGGCGGAGGCGTCCGCCATCCGCACCGTCGGCTGGCTTTCGGCGATGTGTTCGAGGTCCTGGGGCCAGATATTGCGGCCGTTGATGATGATCAGGTCTTTCTGCCGTCCGGTGATCACGATGCTGCCGTCCGCGATATAGGCCAGATCGCCGGTGTTGAGCCACCCCTCCGGGGAAAGCACCTCGCGTGTCAGGGCTTCCTCTCCGAAGTAACCCGACATGACGCTGGGCCCCCTCACGAAAAGGCTGCCGACATGCCTTTCGGGCAACGGCCGGCCGCTGGGGTCGCGCACCTCGATTTCATGGTCTGGAAGGGGGGCCCCGCATTTCACAAACATTTTGGCCTGAGTCGGGCTGGTTGCCGCCTGCGGCAGCGGGATCGCCCGCTGGTGTTGTGCCAGGGGCTCCGGGTCGACCCGGTCGATCTGAATTCCCGCGCCGGTGGGTGGGAAGCTGACCGCCAATGAACATTCGGCCATGCCGTAGCATGCCAGATAGGCGTTCTTGTCGAAACCGCTGGGCGCCATCATTTCGGCGAATCTCTCCAGAGGTTCGGGGCGAATCGGCTCGGCCCCGATCCCGGCGACGCGCCACGCGGACAGGTCGAACTGGTCCCCGGGGGCCTCCCCCAGACGCTGCATGCACAGCTCATAGCCGAAGGGCGGGCTGAAGGAGATCGTTGCGCGGTTCTCGGACATCAGGGTCAGCCACATGCGGGGGCGCATACCGAAGTCCTGGGTGCAGAGGTAGTCCACCGACAATTGGGAGGCCATCGGTGAGAGCACAAAACCGACCAGCCCCATGTCGTGGTAGAAGGGAAGCCAGGACATGGCGCGGTCACCGGGCCTGACCTTCGCGCCGGTCTGGATGATATGCGCCAGATTGTTCATCACCGCCCGGTTGGTGATCATAACCCCGCGGGGAAAGCGGGTGCTGCCCGAGGTGTACTGCAGGTAGGCCAGCTCGTCGGGGCCGGAGGGCTGAAGCGGGGTTCCGGCTTTGGGCAATTCCAGCAAAGCCTCGGAGGTGCCGAGAAACTTGATGTCGAGGCCTTCGGCCGCCTCTTCCAGAAACGGCAGAAAAACGGGGGAGGCGACGGCCACCTGTGCATGGCAGTTGGTCAGCAACCGGCGCAATTGATCCACGTAGGCCTTGTGACCGCCCAAACGGATCGATGCGGGCAGCGGTACGGGAACCAGACCGGCATACTGGCAGCCATAAAAGAGCCGCATGAAGCCCGGGTCGGTTTCGGCTACCACCGCTACTTTTGCCGATCGTTCGAGCTTCAACCCGACCAGCCGCTGTGCGACCGCGATGGCGTCTTTTTTAAGATCGGCGTAGGGGAGGGCAAAACCCAGTTTGCCCCTTGCCGTGTAAAAGTTGTACCCCGTTTTACCCAAGGCCGCGTATTCCAACGCCTCGCTTAAAGTAGCAAAATCACCATATCTCAGCGCCAACCCCTGTTCGGTAGGTGTTGCCTCAAGCATAATTGGGTTTTCCTTTCACCAGGGTGGGCTTGCCTATCAGCCAACTCTTTGCGTGACGGCCATAAAGAGTTTTCATGGTGAGTATTATCTTAATCCGCCCGCTCATGGGGGTGGGATTGGGTTAGTTTAAACCGAGACCGCCGCCATCACATCGCACAAGCCCCTTCCCAATAAACACCTATCGCCCTGTTGACGGGTAGGTGGGTTTCAGGAGGGGCCGCAATTTCATTTTGAAGGCGTTTATTGGAATTTTAGAATTTCTAAACCATGAAAAACCTATCGGCGTATCCACGTTTTGCGGTCGGCGAAAAATTTATAATTACTTACTATAAAGCTTTTAAAGAGAACAATCAAACAAAAATTCATTATTTTTTTGTGCTGGGCGCCTTTCTGCGGCCCTGGAATTCGCCGGCCGCTGTTTCCCAGCCCCTTATACCACCCGCTTGAAGGCCTTTTTCAAAAAGCCCTCGGACCACTGAATCCAGGTGGGGCGGCCGTGGGGGCAGTGGGACGGGGTGGCGCAAGCGTCCAGCTGGGCGAGCAGATACTGGATCTGGTCGGCGCTCAATGCCTGATGGGCCCGGATCGCGCCATGGCAGGCGATGACCATCAGGCAGTCGTCCAGGGCGGCCTCGACATCCGGCGCCAGCCCGGTTTCGGCCATTTTTTCCACCAACTCGGTGATCAGCGCGCGGATCTCGCCGCTTGCCAGCATGGCCGGGACGGCTTTGACCGCAAACGTGTTGCCGCCGAAAGGCTCGATTTCCAATCCCACTGCGGCCAGGCGGGCCAGCAGCCCCTCCAGGATCTGGGCCTCCCGGAAACCGAGTTCCACGGTCTCCGGTATGAGCAGCCGCTGGCTGCGCTGGACGGACTGGCCGGCGCGGCGCTTCTTGAGGTCTTCGAAAAAAATGCGCTCGTGGGCGGCGTGCTGGTCGATCAGGATCAGGCCCTCGGCCGATTCGCACATGATGTAGGTGTTGTGCAGCTGACCGATTACCCTCAGGCTGCCGAAGCGCTGGGTGTGCCAGAGATCGGCCTGCCGGGCGGCTACCGTCGCAGCGGTCGGGGGCGCGCCGGGTGCGGGGG
>JBAPYE010000602.1:0-1987 GCA_049284575.1 Desulfobacterales bacterium | reverse complement strand
TGGTCGAGGACCCCACCATCGCCGGGCTGCTCAAGGACCAGGGTTACGCCACCGGCCAGTTCGGCAAGAACCACCTCGGCGACCGTGACGAACACCTGCCCACCAATCACGGGTTCGACGAGTTCTACGGAAACCTCTATCACCTCAACGCCGAGGAAGAGCCTGAAAACGAGGACTACCCCGGCGACCTGAAACTTGCCGATGGCCGGACCTTCAGGCAGGCCTTCGGGCCGCGGGGCGTGATCAGGTCTTTCGCCGACGGCAAGATCGAAGACACTGGGCCTCTGACCCGGAAGCGGATGGAGACGATCGACGACGACACCGCCGCCGCCGCCATCGATTTTATCCGGCGCCAAACCAAGGCCGGCAAACCCTGGTTTGTCTGGTGGAACGGCACCCGGATGCACTTCCGCACCCACGTCAGCCCCGAGAAGATGGCCGAGATCAAAAAGACCCACCCCAACGCGGACGAATACACCGCCGGGATGATCGAGCACGATATGCACATCGGCCAGTTCCTTGCCTTGCTCGACGAGCTGGGGATCGCCGACAATACCATCGTGCACTACTCCACCGACAACGGCCCGCACATGAACACCTGGCCGGATGCGGGCATGACCCCCTTCCGCAGTGAAAAGAACACCAACTGGGAGGGCGGATGGCGTGTCCCTGCCGCCGTGCGCTGGCCCGGCGTGATCAAGCCGGGCAGTCTCAGCAACGACATCGTCCACCACATGGACTGGCTGCCCACCTTCCTCGCCGCCGCCGGCAAGACCGACATCAAGGAAGACCTGCTCGACGGCTACAAGTCGTCCGCCCTCGGCCGCAACTACAAGGTCCATCTCGACGGTTACAACCTGATCGACCACCTCAAGGACCCCCAGGGCACCCCCAGCCCCCGCAAGGAGATATTCTACTTCTCGGACGAAGGTGACCTGACGGCCCTGCGCTTCGGGGATTGGAAACTCATCTTCATGGAGCAACGCGTCGAGGGCACGCTGCAGGCCTGGGCGGAACCCTTCATTCCGCTTCGTGTTCCGCTGATCTTTAACCTGCGGCGCGACCCGTATGAGCGTTCGCAGAAGACCTCGAACACCTATTACGACTGGCTTCTGGATCGGGCATACCTGTTGATTCCGGCGCAGGCTTACGTGGGCAAGTTTCTGGCAACCTTCCAGGATTTTCCCCCGCGCCAGGAGGCCGCCAGCTTCTCCCTTGAAAAGGTCATGGAGAAGCTGAAAACCACCGGCGGTGCCCGGTAACCGCGGCAAGACAGCATGTGGGGCCGGTTGCTTCGGGCCGGTCCCGCCCCCGCCGCTGTCCAGTGGATTTTTTAACCGCTGGACCGTGGTTCATGAGAGTGTCCCGATCTTCAGCCAAATCCTTCCTGCTTTGCCTTTGCCTAAAGATCGGGGGTTTTTAAGCGTATCCGGAAGCGGTTATACACCACAGGGGATGCGCCAAAAGTCCAAAACCAAACGGTTTCCAAAAAAGTTCAATTTCCAGCACCGGCTTTGCCTCAAGAAAGAAAGGATCATGGGAATCAAACGTTTGAAATCTCAGCTCTTGACGCTCTTGGGTATTTTTCTCCTGGGCGCTTCGCAGTCGCTCGCCGGCGGTCTCTATTTGTACGAGATCGGCACGCCCGACGTCGGTTTGGCGTCTGCCGGTTATGCGGCCCGGGCCCAGGATCCATCCACCGTCTTCACCAACCCGGCGGGCATGACGCGCCTGGAGCGTTCGGAAATTCAACTCGGGGTTATGCCGCTTTACGCCAACACCCAATTCAACCCGGATTCCAGCACGACCACCACCGGCCCCGACGGGGATGGCAGCACGTGGCTGCCCGCGGGCAGCATCTTTTACGTCCACAACCTCTCACCGGACCTGAAACTCGGGATCGGGGCGCTGGGCTTCTTCGGGCTGGGCCTGGAGTACGAGGACGACTGGGTGGGCCGCTACTACGTTCAGGAGGTTACCCTCCAGG
>JBAPYE010000601.1:0-17236 GCA_049284575.1 Desulfobacterales bacterium | reverse complement strand
ATACCATATGGTAAAACTGAAATAAAGAAATAAAAAAGGCCGTCAGAAATTCTGACGGCCATATCGTTCATGTGGCGTCCCCAAGGGGATTTGAACCCCTGTTGCCGGCGTGAAAGGCCGGTGTCCTGGACCAGGCTAGACGATGGGGACGTGGCATGTCGCTGGTGGGCCGTGCTGGACTCGAACCAGCGACTCTCTGCTTAAAAGGCAGATACTCTACCAACTGAGTTAACGGCCCGATGTGGGAAACTGCTAATAGCCGTATCTGGTTCGGATGTCAACCCAAAATTTGGTAAACGCTTTATTTGCGCCAGAATTCGGGCACCAGCAGGATGATGACGGTGTAGATCTCCAGCCGTCCGAGCAGCATGCACCAGATCAGCAGCCATTTGCCGAGAACCGGAATGGCAGCGAAGTTTTCCACCGGGCCGACCATGCCGAAGCCGGGGCCGATATTGCCGATGGTAGCCGCCACGGCCGCAAAAGCGGTGATGAAGTCCACCCCCAGCCCGGCCAGCAGGACCGAGGAAAAGGCAAAAAGCCCCAGGTAGAGCGCCAGAAAGCCGAGTACGCTGCGGACCACGTCGTCGGGCACGGATCGGCCGTCGATCTTGATCCGTGAAACGGCGTGGGGGTGGATCAGGGTAAAGAGCTCCTTGTAACAGTACTTGAAACACACCATGATGCGCAGGCATTTCATGCCGCCGGCGGTGGAGCCGGCCGATCCGCCGAGAAACATGCACAGCAGTAAAATCAGCTGGGACATGGCCGGCCATTGCTCGTAGTCGGCGGTGGCGTAGCCGGTGGTGGTCAGGATCGACGTCAGCTGAAAAACCGCGTAGCGCAAGGCGTCGCCGATTTTGTCATAAACCGAACCGTAGATGTCGATGGCGATGACCAGCGTCAGCACGACCGTGGCCGCCAAAAAGAAGCGGCACTCGGAATTCCGCCAGAAAGCCAGGGTGTCGCCTTTAAGCAGCTGGTAGTGAAGCGAGAAGTTGATCCCGGCGAGCAGCATGAAAAAGGCCACCACGAGATCGAGATAGACGCTGTCGAAGTGCGCCAGGGATGCGTTTTTGGTGGAAAAGCCCCCGGTGGGCATGGTGGTCAAGGCGTGGTTGAGGGCGTCGTAGATCCCCATGCCGCCCAGCATCAGCAGCACCACCTGGGCCAGCGTGAAAAAAACGTAGACCTTCCAGAGAATCCGCGCCGTCTCACGGATCCGGGGCTGGAGCTTGTCGGGCACCGGGCTGGGCACCTCGGCCTTGTAGAGCTGCATGCCGCCGACCCCCAGGATCGGCAGGATCGCCAACGACAGCACGATGATGCCCATCCCGCCCAGCCACTGGATGAAGCTGCGCCAGAAGAGCAGGCTTTTGGAAACGGCCTCAATGTCGGTCAGAATCGAGGATCCCGTCGTGGTGAAGCCGGAAATGGATTCGAAGAAGGCGTTGACGAAAGGGCCGAATTCGCCGCTGAGGTGAAAGGGCAGGCAGCCGAAGAAGCCCACCGCGCTCCAGCCGATGGCCACGATGGCCATGCCCTCCCGCTGGCTAATAAACTCGGTCTTGGGTCCTCTGAGCAGCAGGGCGGCGCCGCCACCGGCCAGGATGGTCAGCGCCATGGATTTGATAATCGGGGCAACCCCGTTGTCGCCGTAGTAGAGGCCCCACAGCAGGGGGATCGCCATCGTCAGCCCCAGAATGAAGACCAGGATGCTCACCACCTGCAGAATGCAGCGCCAGCGCATCTAAAAATACTCCAGCTTGACCGCCAGGATTTTCTCGATTTTGGGGATTGCCGTTCTTTCGGCGAAGATGATGATCCGGTCCCCCGGCGCGACGACGCTTTCCCCGGAGGGGATGATGACGCTCTCGTCGCGAATGATGGCAATAACCAGCGCCCGGTTGGGAAAGGGGATGCTCTTTAGTGGCTTGCCCACGATGTCGGAGGTCTCCAGCGCCACGGCCTCCATGATCTCGGCCTGCTCGCCTTTGATGGCGATGGCCGAAAGGATTTTACCGCGCCGGATATGCTGCAGGATCGTGTTGATGGCCGAAAGCCGCGGACTGACCACGAGCTCGATCCCGATGGCCGGCATGAGCGCAAAATAGCTGAACTTGCTGATCTTGGTGATGGTTTTGCGGGCGCCCATTTTTTTGGCCAGCAGCGAGGCCAGGATATTGGTTTCCTCATCATCGGTGAGGGTCAGGACGACGTCCATGTCCTGGACGTTTTCCTCGGCCAGCAGGTTCTGGTCCGAACCGTCGCCGCAGAGCACCACCACCCCGTCCAGTTCTTCGGCCAGCCGGGTGCAGTGTTCGGTGGACTTTTCAACGATCTTGGTGCTGACGCCGCGCTTGTGGAGCAGCGTGGCGAGCCGAAAGCCGATGCGGCCGCCGCCGATAATCATCGCCCGCCGCAGGGGCTCGGCGCGCTTGTCGAAAACCGCCAGGGTCTCGATGAGCTTGCTGTCCTCGCAGATCAGGTAGACGATGTCGCCTGCCAGGAGGCGGTCCTTGCCCCGGGGGATGATCAGCTCCTCGTCGCGCACCACGGCGGCGATCAGGGGGCGGATCGCACCGGTTTTCTCCCGCAGGTTGACCAGCTTGACCCCGGCCACCCGGGAATCGGGATCGATCTGAATTCCGACGAACTTGACCCGGCCGTCGGCGAACTCCCCCACTTCAACGGCCCCGGGCACGCTGAGGAGCATGTCGATGGTCTTGACCACCTCGATCTCGGGGTTGATGACGGTGTCGATGTGGGGGGCGTTTTCGCGAAAGGTGTCGTGGTATTTGTCGTAGTCGGCATCCCGGATGCGCGCCAGCTTCTTGGTGGAAGGCGAGAGCAGGTTGGTCATCAGACAGGCCACGAGATTGGTTTCGTCGCTGTCGGTGACGGCCAGCAGAATTTCGGCTTCGTGGATGCCGGCTTTCTCCAAGACGTGAGGGCTGCTGCCGGAGCCCGGAATAACCTGCACGTCCACGCTGTCGGCAAACCGGCGCAGGGCCTCGGGGTTTCTGTCAACCACCACCACGTCCTTGTTTTCCTTTGCCAGCCGGCTGGCGATGTGATAGCCGACTTCACCGGCGCCTACAATGATGATCTTCAAGGCGGTTACTCCTGATGTCGAACTGCGGCCGGCGGGCTGCGCAAGCTGGAACACCCGGCTTTACGAAGTGACCCGGGGGATAAAGCGGCGCCGAAACGTGGTATTTTCCCGGTGGCCGGTGTGGGGCTGACCCCGCAAAAGCCGGGGGTTCCCGCACCGTTTGGACCGGGTGGATTGGGCACAGGCATTACTACAGTAAGCCCCGGGTGTCAAACGGGGCTGCTGCCGGGAGACGAGCGGCGGCTGGGCGGTCGGAGGTATTTCGGGATGAAGGCGCCACGCCGGGACGGCCGCTCAGACCAGCAGCACCAGCAGCCAGAGGCTGATGCCGGCGGCCAGGGCCAGCCCGTCGCGCCAACTGGCGGACAGCGCCGGGTCGCTGCGGTCCTCGCTGTAGCAGCGGGATTCCATGGCGAGGGCCAGTTTGTCGGCGTCCGCAAAGATGCGGCGCAGCACCGGGATGGCCAGACAACTTAAGCGGGCGGCCGGGTTGCGGCGGTTTTCGATGCCGCGCGCGCGCTGGGCGTCCAGGGTTTCACGGGTCTGGTTGAGGATGACCGGAATGAAACCGACCACCAGGCTGAGCATCACGGCCACACGCTTTTCGGGCACCAGCGGTACGGGCTTGAGCAGCCACTGGGCGGCCGCCTTGATGGCGGTAGGACGGGTGCTGAAAACAAAAAGGATTCCGGCGGCGGCGATGAGCAGCAGCCGCCAGCAGATCAGGGCGCCCTCCACGGTCCCCTGGCGCGAGAGGCTGACACCCGCCACCGTGACCAGGGCATCGCCGGGGGTGGCCAGGCCGCGCACGACCCACACCAGCGCCAGGAGCAGCAACAGGTAACGCATTTCCCGCAGCAAGCGGCCCAGGGGCAGGCGCACGTCGAGGGCGGCGGCAATCAGGGCCATCGAGAGCAGGCCGAGCCCCGGCGCTGCCGCGTGGACGGTCGCCAGACCGAGCAGGGCCACCAGCGCCAGCTTGACCCGGGGATCCAGGCGGTGCAGCAGGCGCTGACCGCTGGTGAAGGCGACGGCGGTCAGTTCAGCCATGAGGTGATCTCCCGATTCCATTTGACCGCGCAGGGCGCCCGCACCCCGTAGCGTTCGACTTCCGCCAGAAGCGTCTGGGGCGGTCCGTCGCGCCGGATCCGGCCCTCCTGGATGACGATCAGGCGCTCGGCGTGAGGCAGAATTTTTTCGATGTCGTGGGTGGTCACCAGGACCGTGTGCCCCGTGCGGTGCAGTGCCACGATTTGCCCCAGCACCTGTTTGACACCAGGGAAGTCGAGGTTGGAAAAGGGCTCGTCGAAAACGATGACCCGCGGCCCCATGGCCAGGACCCCGGCGATGGCCAGACGGCGTTTCTCACCGCCGGATAGGCGGTGCGGGCTCTGGTCCGCAAAATGCGCCAGGCCCACGTCCGTTAATGCCTGTCGCACCCGCCGGTCGATTTCGGCGCGCGCCAGTCCCAGGTTTTCCGGCCCGAAGGCGACATCGTCATAGACCGTCTCCCCCACAATTTGGCTGTCGGCATCCTGAAAGACCATCCCCACCCGCTGCCGGGCGCGCCGCAGATCGGCCGCCACCGGCACCCCGTCCACCGTTACACTGCCGGTGGTGGGCTGCAGCAGCCCGTTTAAGTGCCGCATCAGGGTGGTTTTGCCGGAACCGTTGGGGCCGCAGATCACCACAAAACTGCCGGCGGTGATAGAGAGGTCGACGGCCTGCAGGCCGAAGCGGCCGTCGGCAAAGCGATGACTGAGGTTTTCAATGGTGATGATGTCCACCGCCGTCTCCACAAGCTCAGGGGCATGCCAGAACGCGGTCTACCCGCGGATCACCGGCCGTAGCGCACGCGCGATGGGCACTGCGGCCGCGATCTTGAGGGCGTCACCGATCAGGAAGGGCAGCACGCCGGCGGCCACGGCCTTCTCGAAGCTCATGTGGGTCCAGAATTTCAGCCAGGACACGCCCAGGGCGTAGATCACCGCGGTGCCGAGCACCATGGCCAGCACGTCCCAGAAGGCCCGCCGGCGTTGCCGGCGGGAGACCAGGCCGATCAGATAGACCGCCGGCAGAAACCCCATCAGGTAGCCGCCGGTGGGGCCGGCAAACTTTGCCAGACCGCCGCTGCCGCCGGAGAACACCGGCAGGCCGAAGGCCCCGGCCAGCAGGTAAAGCGCGACGCTGGCGGTTCCCCAGCGGGGACCCAGGAGCAGGCCCGCCAACATGATGAACAGATTCTCGAGCACGATGGGCACCGGCCCCACCGGGAGGGCGATATACGCCCCGGCCGCCATCAGGGCCGCCATCAGGGCGGCGTAAACCGTCATGCGCAGGTTTTTGGCCATGGTCGGACAAGCCTCACGAGAGGTGGTGAAAACAATCGCCATAGATGATTTTGCGGAGGGTTCCGTCGCTGTCCTCCAGAATCAGAGCGCCGTTTTCGTCCACGTCGCGGGCAATCCCCTCGCGGGTTTCGCGGGTGGTGACGATCCGGACCCGGCGACCGATGGTGGCGCTCTGGGTTTTCCATTCGGCGATGACATCCGAGAGTTCCGGCTGCTGCAGACGGCTTTCAATACCGTCGAGAAACCGGGCCAGCAGGTCGCGCCGGGAAACCGGGCGGCCCAGCAGCGCCGCCAGGGAGGTGGCCATGGGCTCATCCGTCGACGGGTCGTGGTTGACGTTGATGCCGATGCCGATGTTGATAAAGGCCGCCATCTCGCCCTCGGCCTCCATTTCGGAGAGCATCCCGCACAGCTTGCGGCCGGCCACCAGGATGTCGTTGGGCCACTTGACCTGGGCCGGCACCCCGTAAAGCGCCTGGAGGGTGCGGGCAAGGACCAGGGAGGCGGCGAAATTGGCGCGGTGTGCCAGCACCGGCGGCAGGTCGGGGCGCAGTACGATCGTAAAATAAAGCCCGCCCTCCGCCGAGCGCCACACCCGCTGCAACCGGCCGCGGCCCCGCTGCTGGGAGCCCGCCACCACCACCGTCATGTGCGGGAATCCCCGACGCGCCAGCTCGCGGGCCACGTTCATGGTGGAATCCACCCGGGGGAAGTAGTGCAGCGTTTTTTCGCGCCCCGGAAACTCCCAGGGGTAGAGGGCGTCCGGATCGTGCTCGAGACGGTAGCCCGTGGGGCCGGCGGTGATCGGGTAGCCGGCCTGCTGGAGTTTGCGGATGTGTTTCCAGACGGTCACCCGGCTGACGCCCAAGGCCTGACTGAGGGTCTCGCCGGAGACCACCGTCTCGGCGGCGCGAAGCTTGGCGAGAATCCGTCCTTTCATGGGTGCCTATCGTCTTCGGGGGTGTGGCCTCAGGCCTTTAGCCGGGTTTGGTTAGCCTTTAAGTGTGGGATGGTTAACGAAAAGCAGGCGGGTTGTCAACGCCAAAAAAAAAGCCCCGCCTGCTGCGGCTGCCGCCGCAGAAGGTCAGCTCGCCGGCCTGGCAGGGCTGAAAGTCAACCGCTGCGCGGCTCACAGGGCGTCCAGCAGCCGGGTGTGGATGTCGTCAAAGCCGCCGTTTGACATCACCAGGATGGCATCGCCCGGACGCGCGTTGCGGGCCAGGAAGGCGATGATGGCCTCGGTGTCCGGGAAGAAGTGGGCCCCTTTGCCCCGGCCGCACAGGTCTTTCACCAGCTGGCGCGAGGAAAAGCGGTCGTCTGCGGGGACCTTGTGGAGCAAGGGCGGCTGGCGGATGCAGATCAGGTCGGCGCCGTCAAAAGCCTGCGCGTAGTTCTGCTGAAAGATGCGCCGCATGCTGGAGTTGGTGCGCGGTTCGAACACCGCGATCAGCCGTCCGGTGGGGTAGTGCGGTTTGACGGCCTGGATGGTTTCCCGGACCGCCGTGGGGTGGTGGGCGAAATCGTCGATCACGGTGACCCCGTTTTTGCACCCCCGGATTTCCTGGCGCCGTTTGGCCCCCTTGAAGGTGGCAATGGCGTGGGCCGTGGTTGCGGCGGGAATGCCGAGGTGGTCGGCGACGGCAATGCTGGCCAGCAGGTTGAGCAGGTTGTGCCCGCCGGGCAGGTCGGTTTCGAAATGACCATACAGCCGCCTGTCTTTGAAGACTTCAAAGCTGGTGCGCGGCGGCTGCAGACGGACGGGGCCCAGGCGCCAGGGGGAGGCCGGCTCCCGGCCGTAAAGCTCGATGCGGCAGCGCCGGCCGGTCAGCAAACCGGCCACATTGGGGTCCGCATCGTAGGCGATCAGGGTGCTTTCCGGGGGGATTTGGGTCAGGAGGCGGTCAAAGGCCGATTTGACGTGGTCCAGGTCGCGGAAAATATCGGCGTGGTCGAATTCGACGCTCGTGAGCACCGCCAGATGGGGGATATAATGAAGAAATTTGGGTCCCTTGTCGAAAAATGCGGTGTCGTATTCATCGCCTTCCAGGACGATCTGGGCTCCCCGCCCGAGACGGTAGTTGCTGCCGAAATTCTGCAGGATCCCCCCGATCATGAAGGTCGGGTCCAGCCCGGCGGTGTGCAGGATCCAGGCAATCATCGCGGAGGTGGTGGTCTTGCCGTGGGTGCCGGTCACCACCACGGGGTGTTTGCCGGCGGCAAAGAAGTGATTGAGCGCCTGGGGCATGGAGCAGTAGGGCACCCCCAGGGCCAACATGGCGTCGACTTCAGGGTTGTCGCGGCTGACGGCGTTGCCCACGACCACCAGGTCGGTGTCGGCGGAAATGTTGGCGGCGTTGAACCCGTCGGCCACGGCAATGCCTTTTTCGGCCAGAAAGACGCTGATGGGGGGGTAGACCTTGTGGTCCGAGCCGGTCACGCGATAGCCGCTGTCCTGGAGCATGGCCGCCAAAGCCCCCATGGCGGTGCCGCAGGCGGCAATCAGGTGAATGCTGCCTACGGCGGCCGGTATGCGATTTGCTGTAAGTGAAGTCACGGATTTTTTCCTTCGTTCAGGCGCCAAACCCCGAGGCCCCAAGCTTTTGCAGCCGCGGAGGGAAAAAAGTACTTGCGCCGCTTGAAACGCCGTTTGATTTTGGTTTATGATGGAGCGCATTGAGGGTCCCGTCCATTGCCCGGCGAGGGGGATGCCGGCGGGGCCGGGCGGCGGCGCGGCGCCCACAACCGCCGACATGGACGTCGAGGAGGGGCGATGGACGCAGAGCTTAAGCAGGTTTTGGCTGATTTTGCAAGCGGCGGCGGACGGATCACGGTGCTCAGCGGCGCGGGGATTTCCGCTGAAAGCGGGATTCCCACTTTCAGGGGCCCGGAAGGCTACTGGACCGTGGGGGCTGCCGAATACCACCCCCAGGAGATGGCCACCCTGGGGATGTTTCGCCACAGCCCCGACGAGGTCTGGGCATGGTACCTGTACCGCATGGGAGTCTGCCGCGCCGCCTCACCCAACCCGGGACACCACGCGCTGGTGCACATCGAGCGGCTTTTTGGCGAGCGCTTCACCCTGATCACCCAAAACGTGGACGGCTTGCACCTGCGGGCCGGCAACAGCCCGGCGCGGACCTTCCAGATTCATGGCAACGTTTTTTTCATGCGTTGTGCCGGCAACTGCGGCAACGATGCGCTGCCCATCCCGACGGCGGTCCAGGGCAAGGCCCGGGGCGAGAAGCTGACCGCGGCGGACCGGGAGCTGCTGCGCTGCCCGAAATGCGGCGGTCGGGCGCGGCCTCACGTGCTCTGGTTTGACGAGTGCTATGATGAGGCCTCTTTTCGCTTTGAAAGCGCCCTGCGGGTGGCCGGCGAAACCGATCTGCTGATTACCGTGGGAACTTCCGGGGCCACCAACCTGCCCAACCAGGTGGCCCTCGTGGTGCGCCGTGAAGGCGGCCTTCTGGTGGATGTCAATGTCGAGGAGAACCATTTTTCCCGTCTGGCCCTGTCCGGCGGACGAGGGTTTTTCTGCCGGGGCCCAAGCGGCCGTGTGCTGCCCGAGTTTGCCGAGGTGCTGCAGGTCGGCGCCGATAGCCTCAACCCGGTTGACGCTCCGCCGTCGCCCGGTTAGTCTTTCAGGCTCCCGACGAAAATGACCGGCAGAAGGGGTAAAATGGTTTTTCCCCGGGACCTCAGGTCCCGCCCCACACCCACTGTAACCCCCACGCCCCGGAGACCGCAGGCACCCATATGACCAAGCCCAGCTTTACCAAGCCGCTCAGCCGGATGCTGGCCTACATGCTGGGCCGTCGCCCGGATGAATTCGGGCTGGTGCCGGCTCCTGACGGGTTCGTCCAGATCAAGGAGCTCCTCAAGGCCTTCAACGAAGAAGACGGTTGGCGGCACGTGCGCCGGGCCAGCATCCATCACCTCCTGATGACCGAGCCCGATCCTCCGGTGGAGGTTTTGGATAACCGCATTCGGGCAGTCGATCGCTCGCGTCTCACCCCGCCGACGCCGGTTCAGCATCCCCCCAAGCTGCTCTACACCTGCGTTCGCCGCAAGGCTTACCCCCATGTGCACCAGCACGGGATTGAGGCCGCCGGATATCCCCGGGTGGTCCTGGCGGCGGAACGCGAGATGGCCTTGCGGCTTGGACGCCGCTTTGATGCCGAGCCGGTTGTCCTCAGCGTCCAGGTCCGTAAGGCCATGGCCGCGGGAACCGCTTTTCTGCAGGCCGGCGAGCAGCTTTTCTTGGCGGATGGCATTGCCGCCGATTGTTTCAGCGGCCCCCCGCTGCCCAAACCATCAAAGGACGCTGCCGTTCGGGAGCCGCCTGCCGCTGGGAAGCGCCGCGGCCTGGCGGGCAGCTTCATTGTTGAAGTCGACCCGCAGATAGGCAATCCCGGGGCGGCCCGGTCGCTGCGCAAGCGCGACCCGCAATGGAAAAAAGAGCGCAAACGCGGCCGCAGCCCCAAACGTGACCGAGAACCGCCGCCCTGGCGGGAGTAAATGGATCCGGGGCAATACCAGAAAAAATTTGACAAGCGATTTTAAAGCTGTTACGAACCGGATTCGTTTATCGAAGACCTCCGGGCCGTTAGCTCAACTAGGCAGAGCACCTGACTCTTAATCAGTAGGTTGAAGGTTCGATTCCTTCACGGCCCACCAATAAAATAAAAGGGTTACAGCAACCACGCTGTGGCCCTTTTTTTTTGGCCTGTGAGAAATTGGGCAGGGCTTTTTCGCGTTACTTAAAAAGGGGTGATGGCGCCCCATTAAGGCGGTTGTCCAATGGCGTCGGTTGCCCCGATCATCATATGCCGCCATGACAACAACTCCTAATTAACATATCGGATGAAAACATCGAATGAAGCGGGGTCAACGAAACTTATACTTCTCTATTTAAGGGTTGATTATTCAAATAATTCTATTATAAATATGAAAATAAAGATTGATAAAGTGTGAGCGTTTATGCTACCAGTCTTCTCTAAATACTTTGGATACCGACCGAAAATCAAAACCCCATAACACATCGAGGAGAAATTTAATGGCGAAAAAAAAAGAAGTTGATGGAAAGCGGCTTTTGAAGATGGTCAAGGATGGCGCCCCCCAGAGCGATATCATGGGTAAGTTTGGATTTAATACCTCAACCCAACTCAAGGTGGCGTATGCCAATGCGCTGATGGATGCCGGGGAAATTCCCGAGATTCAAAGTCCGCGCGGTGGAAAACCAGCAGGGGGCATTAAAAAGGAAGTCCCTGTCAACAAGCGGGGCAGTCTGATCATTCCCAAAGAGCTGATTGAGGATTTGGGATTCAAGGTGGGAGATCAGTTTTTGGCACGCAAGACCAAAGTCGGTATCTCGTTGAAACTGATTTAAACCGGCAAATTCAGAAAACATAAGGCCCCCTGGAAACTCCTCCACTGGGCTTTGGTCCGGCCTCATGAAATCCCGACGCCTGCCGGCGTCGTTATTGCGCAACGGTGTTGTGTAGCCAGGTCGGTTACGCGCGCATCAAGCCTCACCTCTCTCGTTTGAAGGGTGGGGCTTCTTCTTTGTCGGAGGCTGGGGCCTTTTCAAAAAAGGCGAAATGAATTTCTAAGGCGGGTAGCCGTTTAATTTGAATTATGGTCGTCGATTATCTGCTGCCACCATTCCATGCCGCAGCCGTATAGGCAAAGCTGATGGCGGCTGTTTCAGGAGGTGCAGACATCATAACCGTGAGTTGGCGGGCCAGGCTTTTTTCCATGTAGGCGGGATCTTTGTAGCCAGAATCGTAAAGCCGTTTCAACTCGATGACCTTGCGGTTCGCGTCAAGCAGATAGATCCAGACGGAAAGGCTGTCCAGCCTGGCGGCCGTTTTCTCGATGAAAGCCGAATATTCAAGCAAGCCAAAGTCGTTTTCTTTAGCCCGACTGAAAATGTATTCATAGTGCATCACAAATTCGGAAGCTGTCCAGGTGCCGGTCTGCGGGCTGCCTTCCACCAATTGAACACTTTTACCCGCGGGAGCTTTTGTGCCCAGAATCAGCTGCTTGCAGCCGACGAGCGTCACAAGTGCACAAAGAACGAGGAGGATGTAAAGCAAACGTATTTTCACAACGGCCCCCATTTCCCAAAGGTGGATTTGATTTTATAAATTCATCTGACAGAACCTTAGACTCGGATTTGGCCATGTCAAGCGCCGCCGGAGGCGTGGGCAAGCCCAACAATCCCACTTCCCCCTCCCCGTCATAATCCACTCACCCGCCGAGGGTAACCTCATCGCAATGCGCGTTGATTTTTGCGGATCAAAACTTAGTAAGGCCGGTCCCTTTGGGTTCACCGCCAAAATGATTGCGCCCTTACTTCGCCATGACATTTAACAGCTCTTTCAGGGATGTCTGGCGCAGACTGGTGTCCTGATTGCGGACAGCCATCGCCAACGCTCTGCGGGTTCCCACCAAAACGGCCAGTTTCCTGGCCCGTGTCAACCCGGTGTATATCAGGTTCCGGAAAAGCATTTTGAAATGCTGGGTGAAAACCGGGATGATGACCGCACCGAACTCGCTTCCCTGGGACTTGTGGATCGTAATGGCATAGGCCAGATCAAGTTCCTGAATATCATCGCGTTTATACAGAATGTGTCTGCCATCGGGTAAAAAAGACACCCGACATGTCAGCTCTTCATTGTCGATATTCCTGATGACACCGATATCGCCGTTGAACACCCCGAGTTCATAGTTGTTTCTGCGGTGAATGACCCGGTCACCGACCCTCAATATTCTCTCCCCCACCAGCAGTTGACTTTTCCCTTTCTGGGGCGGGTTGGCCGATTCCTGAATCATCCGATTTAAACTCAGCGTTCCCAAAGTCCCCCGGGTCATCGGGGTGATCACCTGGATTTCAAGTTGACTTCCAAAATATTTCGGTATCCATTCCAGAAAAAGCTTCCTGATCACGTGCGGGGCGGCCAGACCATAATGCAGCGACGACCAGGGATGGACCTTTTTCAAAACCGCCCGCAATTCATCGATTCGAGTCTCTGCTTTTAAAACCTGGTCAATATCGACGTGTTGAAATTTCTTCGGGATGGTCAACTCGGTTTCATAGGGGCTAATCGGTTCATCCGTCCTGAATTCGTAGAGATTGGAAGCTGGTTCGGCTACCGGCGGATTTACCAGTGTTTCATGGATCTTTTTCACCCGAGCAATGAATTCTAGTTGCTCTATGGTGGCTTCGTCGGTGTCAATGAACAGACAATCGGATCCATTTTTCCAAATCGCGGGTTTTTGAAATGGAGAATCGATGGGGGGCACTTCTCCCTGGTTGATCTGGTGGGCATACCGGATGATCCGCGACGCTTGGGCCTGCCGGAACACCTTTAACAGCCGGAAGCACGGGATTTTCTTGGAGTCGATGATATCCCGCAGCACGTTCCCGGCGCCGACGGACGGCAATTGGTCTGCATCGCCTATGAAAAGAACCTGGCTTTTATTCGGCACCGCTCTCAGCAATGACGCGGTCAGATTGATATCCAGCATGGAGCATTCATCCACAATCAGGAAATCGACATCCAGCGGGTTTTCTTCATTCCGGTTGAATTTGCCGATTTGCCACTCCAGCAGACGATGAATGGTCTTGGATTCCTTTCCGATCACATCCGTCATGCGCTGCGCGGCGCGGCCGGTGGGGGCGGCCAGCAGGACTCTCAGGTGCATGGCCTCGAGCAGTTTGACCAGCACCAGGGTGGTCGTCGTTTTACCGCAACCGGGACCCCCCGTTAAGATCGAGAACCTTTCGCCCACGACCCCCCTCACGGCACCGGCTTGTTCCTCGCTGAGGGCAATATCCTTTAACCGGCAATAGTGGTCGAGCCAGCGGTTGACCCGCTCTCTGTCCACCAGCGGCGGGGTTCTCATCCCGGCAATTTTTTTCGCCACAACCAGCTCATCGAAATAAAGGGATTTGGAATAGTAGCAAGGCTCGGTCGCGCCTCCCGGGGTGAGGTGCTCTCTTGCCATGACAAGGCCGTCCTGGACCATTTGGGTGAGGAGGTCCGGCAGGCGATCGTTCAGATCCAATTGAATCAACTCACGGACCTGGGACCGAATCTGGGATTGGGTCAGGTAGCAATGGCCAAATTCTCGGCTGGCCGATAGAACGTGTTTAATCCCGGCAATGATTCTCCGGGGGCTGTCGCTGGCAAGACCGATACTCAATGCGACCTTGTCCGCGGAGAAAAACCCGATACCGAAAAAATCGCTGGCCAAGCGATAGGGGTCTTGGGTGACGTAGGGGATCGCGTTATCCCCATACGCCTTGTAGATCCGCACGGCGAAAAGGGTGCTGATGCCGTGGGATTGAAGGAACATCATCACGTCACGGATCGCCCGATGCGCGGTCCAGGCCTCGCTGATCATGTGCAGTTTTTTTTGGGCAATCCCTCGAACTTCCTTGAGCCTCTGGATTTCGCCTTCAAAGATTTCCAGAGTTTGATCCCCGAAATACCTGACGATCTTTTTTGCTGTTTTGGGGCCCACCCCCTTTATCAGGCCCGATCCCAGATATTTTTCCAGCGCCGCCAAGGTTGCCGGTTTTCTCTCGAAGGCTTCCGTGGCTCTGAATTGCCGGCCGAATTTGGGATGGACCGTCCAGGACCCGTGAAACTCCATTGTGGCCCCGGCAAAAACCTTCGTTTGATGGACGATTACCGTTTCCTGCTGGTGAAGATTGTCGAAAGACAGCACCCGCAGCACCGACCACCCGGTGTCCGGGTTGTGATAGGTGATCCGGTCCACAATCCCGCAGATTTTTTCGGTGATCTTTGCGTTAGGTTGGCCGCGGCTATTTTTCATAAGAAGATAGCTTCTGTATTTCAAAAATGAAATGATTAGTCAATAAATTAAATTGGTTGTATAATGATCAAAAACCTTGCGGGTCTTTTTGCCCGTCACCGGCGTTATATTCGTCGACGCATATCACGATCTGCGTCGACGAATGTGCCTGGGTGACGAACCAAAATCCGGCGCCATCTTGGGGGTCTATCTATTACCGCGACCCTGAATCGCCGGGGGCCTCCGTAAGAGGTAGGATCACCGCCATCCGCCAAAATGGCCCGGAGTTTCGCTATGCCGCTGCCAGGTTGTGATTGACACCCAACCGCCTTTTTGGCATATCCAAAGAGGTCGGCTCACAACCATGGAAAACAAGCGCCAGTCTTCAAGGGCCTCGGCAAAAAACACTTCCGCCGCAATAATAAAGGTCGCGACGCCATGCAGGAACCGAATGCCGTGATTGCCGCCAGGATTACGGCCCTGCTGCCGCTCCTCCTCTTTGCGGGATTGTGCCTGCAGGTGCCGGCCGTAGTCGGGGGCGGGGCCGCTTACCTGTCCTGGCAATGGGCACCCGGCATGGGCGTCAACGCCGATTTCGCTGTTGACGGATTGAGCGTGTTCTTCGGTTTGATCATCAGCGGCATCGGTGTCTTTGTGATCCTGTTCGCGGCCGACTACCTGCGGGGCAAACGGCATTACGGCCGCTTTTTCGTCTTGCTTCATCTGTTTTTGCTGGCCATGCTGGGCCTGGTGCTCGCCGATAATCTGATCACGCTGTTTGTGTTCTGGGAATTGACGACGGTTCTGTCTTATCTGCTGATCGGCTTTGACCACGAAAACGAAACCGCCCGCCGGCACGCGCGCCAGGCGCTGCTGGTGACCGGCGCCGGGGGGTTGGCGTTGCTGATCGGGTTTCTGCTGGTCGGCGGCCTTGCCGGGACCTACCGGCTCTCCGCTCTTGCCGAGTCTGCCGGGGGCATCCAGGGGCACGCCCTCTACCTTCCGATCCTCGCATTGGTTTTCATCGGCGCTTTCACCAAGTCCGCCCAGTTTCCGTTTCATTTCTGGCTGCCCAATGCCATGAGCGCGCCGACACCGATCAGCGCGTTTTTGCATTCGGCCACGATGGTCAAGGCCGGCATCTATCTGCTGGCCCGCTTTCACCCGGTTCTCGGCGGCACCGCGATCTGGATGGGCACGCTGGTCATCGTCGGCGGCGTGACGGCCCTTCTGGGCGCTGTGCTCGCCGTGGGGCAGACCGATCTCAAGCGCATGCTGGCCTACACGACCATCATGGCCCTGGGCATCCTGACCATGTTTCTGGGCGGAAAGACAACGTCGGCGCTGACCGCCGCCGTCACCTTCATGCTGGTTCACTCCCTTTACAAGTCGGCGCTGTTTCTGGTTGTCGGCATCATCGACCATGAAACCGGGACCCGCGAGGTTACGCGCATCGGCGGGCTGATCCGCGCGATGCCCGTCACCGCTTTCGGCGCCGCCACGGCGGCCATGTCCATGGCGGGCTTTCCCCTGTTTCTGGGCTTTGTCGGCAAGGAGATCATGTACGAGGGCGCCCTGGCCGAGGAGGTTTTTCCGGCCTTCGCCACCTCCGCGGCGGTGCTGTCCAACGCCCTGATGACCGCCGTTGCGGGAATCGTTCTGATCCGGCCGTTTCTGGGGGGCCTGCGGCCGACGCCCACCTCGCCCCGTGAAGCGCCGCTTTGCATGTGGCTGGGACCGGTGGTGATCGGGTCCTTGTGCCTGATATTCGGCATCATTCCCGACTGGGTCGGGCGATGGCTGGTGGAGCCGGCCGTTTCGGCGATCAACCCCGTCGCCCAGCACAGCGGTCTGGCCCTGTTTCATGGGCTCGGCAATCCACTGTTGTTGAGTGTCCTGACGCTTGTGCTGGGGGCCTGTTTTTACCTGACCCGGCGGCCGCTGCGGCGCTGGATCACGGCCCTGGCGGCCGGGATGCCCGTCACCGCAAATGGGGTTTACGAGCTGGGGATGGCTGCTACGGCGCGAAGCGCTGCGCAATTGACGGGGTTTATCCAAAACGGTTCGCTGCGCCGCTATCTGCTGACGATTCTGACCGTTTTTACACTGACCACAGCCGGTGTTTGGGTTCTGAACGCCGACGGTGCCTTCGCGCCGCCGCGCCTGCCGGCCCTGCCCTTTTGGCAGTGGCTGCTGGTGGCCCTCATGGCGAGTGCGGTGGGCGCTGTGGTGGCAGCCCGCAGCCGTATCCTGGCGGTCTGCGCGCTCGGGGTGGTCGGCTCCGGCGCCGCGCTCCTCTTTTTGGTCTACGGCGCGCCGGATCTGGCGCTCACCCAGCTGCTGGTGGAAACCCTGACCTTGATCATCGTTGCCATCGTGTTGCTGCGGCTGCCGCCGCTGGCGCAACCCGCAGGCGGCGCCTCGTCCGCGCGCTGGTTCGATGCCCTGGTGGCGGTCGGCGCCGGCGTGCTGGTCGCCGCGCTCAGCATGGCGACCAGCAGCGGCGCCCTGGATCGTCAGCTGACGGATTTTTTCGAGCGCAACAGCTATCTCGCTGCCCACGGGCGCAACATCGTCAACGTCATCCTTGTCGATTTTCGCGGCCTGGACACCCTGGGCGAGATCGTTGTGGTCGCCACGGCGGGCCTGGCCGGATATGCCCTGATTGCCGCAAGAAGGAGGTAGCCAAGCGGATGCCATCGTTTATTCTCCAAGTGGCCAATCGCATCCTGGTCGGATTGATCCTTGTTTTTGCGGTCTATCTCCTCTTTCGCGGCCACAACGCCCCGGGCGGCGGCTTTTCCGCGGCGCTGGTGGCTGCAACGGGCTTTTCGCTGTTTGCGATCGCCGAAGGGCCGCAGCCGGTGCGGCGGGCCCTGCGGGTCGACCCGCTGGCTCTGGTCGCCTGCGGTCTTCTGCTGGCCATCGTCGCGGGGCTGCTGGC
>JBAPYE010000600.1:0-3226 GCA_049284575.1 Desulfobacterales bacterium | reverse complement strand
CTGCGGGTCATCCGCCAGCCCAACCGCGGCGTCAGCGCCGCCCGCAACGCCGGCATTCGCGCGGCGGCGGCACCGCTGGTGGCGCTGCTGGATTCCGACGACTACTGGCTGCCGGGCAAGCTGGCGGCCCAGACCGCGTTTTTCGACCAAAACCCGGAGGCCGTCATCTGCCAGACCGAAGAGCGCTGGATCCGCAACGGGGTCCGGGTCAACCCCGGAAAACGGCACCACAAACGCAGCGGCATGATTTTCGAGCCCTCCCTGGAACTGTGCCTGGTCAGCCCCTCGGCGGTGATGCTTCGCCGGTCGCTGTTCGAATCGGTCGGCTTTTTCGACGAGCGCCTACCGGCCTGTGAAGATTACGACCTCTGGCTGCGGATCAGCTGCCGCCACCCCGTGCACCTGATCGAGCGCCCGCTGATCGTCAAGCGCGGCGGCCACCCGGACCAGCTGTCGCGCGCAGCAGGGCTCGATCGTCACCGCATCCGCACGATCCGTCGGCTGCTGGCCCAAAATGTGCTGACGGCCGACCAGCGGCGCGCTGCCTGGAAGATTCTCGCGGTTAAGTGCACCATCTACGCCGCCGGCTGCCGCAAGCACGGGCGGCCGGAGGAGGCGGCGCGCTGCCTGGCCCTCATCGAATGCTTCAGGCCGCAACCCTGAAGCGCGCCCCGGGGCCGCCGCTCAGGCCATCCGGTCGATCTCCCGGGCCACGCGATTCAGCCGTTTGGGGGACACCGGAACGACGGTCTTGAGCTCCTGCGCGAAAACCGACACCTTGTATTCCTCGATCAGCCAGTGGAATTCCTCCACCGCCGCCCGCTTGGCACTGGAGTCCTGCGGTCCCAGCGCGCGCAGAAACTGCTCCAGCCGGTCGCCGAAGACCTGGAGCTCACGGGCCCGCAGCAGGTCCCGTTCCAGGTTGTCGACGCCGCGCTGCGCCCGGATCTCGATGGCCGCAAGATAGCGCGGCAAGTGCCCCAGGCGCGCATCGGGGTAAAGCGTCAGAAAGTTTTCGGGCACCAGCTTGGCCAATGCCGCCCGCAGCCCCTGAAGGTAGGACCGCACCACGGCGTTGGCGCCATGGGTCGATTCCAGCCTGAAGAGGGTGCCGCGCACCCGCTGGTAGGTCGAGAGCACCGGCAGCACGACCGCCAGCTTGCCCTCGGCCGCAGCCTGCAGGCGAGGACCGGCAGCGGCGAGGTGGGCATCAAAAGCTTCCCGGGTGCGGAGGCTGCGACGGAACAGGTCGTCCCAGACCGCCTGCGCCAATACGGCCGCAACGGCGGGGCTGCCCCCGAAATAGCGGGCCGCCTCCGTCAACCCCGACGGCAGCGCCACCGCTTTCTGAAGAAACTTGAACTCCTTTTTGAGCACCTCCCGAAACAGGGCCGCCACGCCGTTCGGGTGGGCCGCATCGGCCTGCAGCCGGCTTTCAAAAAGCCGCAGGTGAATGCCGTCGGGCTCCGCGCTGAGCGCCGGAAAGGCGTCCCAGGAAACGCCGTGGGGACCGCAGATCACCGCCACCTCGGGCACGTCGCCGAAATCCCAGCGGGTGATGGCGTGTTTTTCGCGGCTGCGCCGGGCGGCCGCAAGCGCCCCCGGGTCCGGGCCCGCAACCACCTCCCGGGTGAGCAGCGCCGGGTCGCGGCCCGCGAGGATCTCTTTTCCGCCGGCATCGGTCAGGGCGATGCGCATCTTGAGATGCTCCGGCAGGCTGTCCCGGGGCCAGACCGCGGCCGGGATGTCCACCCCGAAGCGTTCGCGCACAAAGCGCCCCAGCGCCGAGAGCAGCTCGCCGTCCGTGCGGGGCATTTCACGAACGATGGTCGCCACCGTGCGGGTCACCGGCACCAGCTGACGGCGATAGGTTTTTGGCAGCCCGCGAATCAGGGCCGCAATCTTGTCCTTCAGCAGTCCCGGCACCAGCCACTCGAGGGTTTCGGGGGCCACCCGCGGGGCCTGGGCGGCGCGAATGCGCACGGTGACGCCGTCGGCCGGGTCGCCCGGCTCAAAGGTGTAGTCGCAGGCGAACTCCTTTTCGCCCAGGGCCACCCGATCCGGGTACTGGGCCAGTTCACCGGTATCGGGCAGGTAGCGCAGCAGGCTCTCCCGGGTCATGCGCAGGAATTCGTCGCCGCCGGCCTCGCGGATTCGCCGTTTGAGGCCCGCCCAGTCGCTGAGACCCGGCAGACGGTCGCGGTAAAATTGAAACACCTCGGCATCCCCGATCAGCAGGTCCCGGCGCCGCACCCGATTTTCGAGGTCCCGCACGGACGTCATCAGGGCCTGGTTGTGAACCATGAACGGCAGCGGGGTGCGCACGTCGCCTTCCACCAGCGCGCGCTGCAGAAAGATGTCGGCCGCCTCCTCGGGGTTGATCCGGCCATATGAAACCGTCCGCCCGGGAACGATCAGCAGGCCATAGAGCGTCACCTGTTCACGGGCCACCACCTCGCCCCGGCTGCGCTCCCAGTGGGGCTCGAGATAGCTGCAGCGGCACTGCTCGCGGGCCAGGGGCTCCAACCAGTCGCTGTCGATATTGGCCACGGTGCGGGCAAAAAGCCGGGAGGTTTCCACCATTTCGGCCGCCACGACCCACTTGCCGGCGGCGTTGAAGAGGCCTGAGCCGGGAAAGACCATGGCCTCGCGGTCGCGGGCCGCGGTGTAGCGGTTGCCCTCCTTCTTAAAAGCGATGTTGGAAAGCAATCCGCTCAGAATAGCGCGGTGAATGGCGCCATAGCGGGCGCTGAAATCGCCCGGGGAGGCAGCTGCGGCGCTATTCGGACCGGCCGCCGGAGGGCTGCTGGGATCCGATAAAGCGTGCTCCTCGAGAATTGCCGTCAACTGGCCATGGAGATCACGCCATTCCCGCAGGCGCCGGAATGAAAGAAAGTGCTCGCGGCAGAATTTCTTCAACTGCGCACTTCCCATCCGCTCCCCGCCCGCCCCGTTGAAATGCCGCCAGATGTTCAGCAGGGTGATAAAATCCGACGCCGGGTCCTTGAAACCGGCATGCGCCCGATCGGCCTCGGCGGCCCGATCGGGCGGACGCTCGCGCGGGTCCGGAATGCTCAAGGCCGCGGCGATGATCGTGATCTCCTCCAGACAGCCCTCGGCCCGGGCCTCAATCATCATCCGCGCCAGTCGCGGGTCGATGGGGATTCTGGCCATGATCCGCCCGTTGGCGGTCAGGTCGCAGCGCGGCCGCCCATGACGTTGGCGC
>JBAPYE010000599.1:0-4740 GCA_049284575.1 Desulfobacterales bacterium | reverse complement strand
GTCGTTGACCACCGCCACGATCCGGTCAACCACCTCTCCGCCGGCAGTCCGCAGCGTCCAGAGGCAGAGGATGCCGGCAGCCAGCAGCATCTTGCGCAAAAACGATCCCGGGGCTCCCACCCGATTGCGGTTAAAAGGATACGTCATGATGTGTGCGGCGATTGGCATAAGCAACAACAAGATTCGTTCCGGCCCGCTCAACGCCCTGCGCCGGTAATTTCGCTCCATCGGGGGTGATTGATTTCAACCGCGTATTTGGCATGCAGACCTTTGAGCCAATCGGCATAAGCCGCCTCGGCTTTTTGCTTGCGAAGATAACGGATAAGCGCGGTGTCGATCCGGAGTTCGGAGGCCGGGGGAGCGCCGGTGGACGCGGTATCACCGACTGCAGCCGGCTCGCGGGTTTGCAGGTAGGCGGCGATATCCTCCGGCGTGAGTTCGACGGTATCGATCAGTCCGGTCTCCACCACCTTTTCGATAATCAGGCGCCGTCGGATGGCCTTTTCCCATTCGGCGTAGGGAATCGCATTTTCCAGCAAGACCTGTTCAAAAAGCCCCTCAGGATAATCCGCCTTGATTTTTTGAATGGCCGCGGCCAACTCCTCGGGACCCACCTCAACGCGCAGGCGCCGGGCCTCTTCCAGGAGAATCAACTCATCGATCATCTCCTCTAACAGCCGCAGCTGCACATCCCGCCGTGCGTCGGTCTCCTGCAGCGTATTGTGGGGGTAAGCAACCTTGGCAATCTCAAATGCCCGCTGAAACTCGATGGGCGTCACGACGCTTTGCCCCACCCGTATGAGAAAAACCGGGTGCCGCTCGGCATCACCGCCCTTGCAGGCCCCGAATGGAACCGAGAGACAAAAAAAAGCGACGGTCACTGCCGCCCGGCTGAACCGCTTTCGTCGGTTTCGCAACAATTTCAAGCAGCGTAAGGTTTTAGGGGTTAACACGCGCACTGATTTCTTTCAAGATGTTTTTGGTTTGGACCAACTGGCTGTTGGCGGATCCTTTGGTGAGCCGCACTTTCAGAACCTGATCGGACGTGTGCTCACAGATCTTCTTGTGTGCCATGACAAAATCGACAATGCTGTAAGGTGTTTTCTGGTGAATCTCGGAAAAGAAAAGCTGCAGTTGCTGCCCCAGCAAGTCCAGACGTCTAACCCCCGCCCGGGCGGCCAGCACCTTCAACATGATCTTTAACAGAAGGTTGGCGCCGGCCTCGGGCAGCGTCCCATAGCGATCCTCCAACTCCGCCTTGAAGTCAGAAATGGCCTTCAGATCCGTCATGCGGGCCAAACGGCGGTAGGCGCTCAGACGCTGATCGATATCCGGGATGTAGTCCTCCGGCAGGAAGGCCGACATCGGCATGTTGATCTCGGGCTCCAGGCTTTCCACGACCGGCTCGCCTTTCATCTCGGAAACGGCGGATTCCATCAGTTTCAGGAACATGTCGTAGCCCACGGCGGCGATATGCCCGGATTGATTGGCCCCGAGAATCGTGCCGCCGCCGCGAATCTTCAGATCATTCATGGCAATCTGAAAACCGGAGCCCAGATCACTGTGCTCCATCAGCACTTTCAGCCGTTTTTGCGCATCCCGGCTGAGGGCACTCTCGCCGGGGATGAAGAGATAGGCGTAGGCCTGCTCGTCGGAGCGCCCCACCCGCCCCCGCAACTGGTAAATCTGCGACAGGCCGAAGCGGTCGGCGCGATTGATCAAAATGGTATTGGCGGCGGGTATGTCCAGGCCCGACTCCACGATGGCGGTGCAAACCAGCATGTCGATTTCGCGCTTCATAAAGCGCAGCATGACCTGCTCGAGCTCATCCTCGCCCAGCCGCCCGTGCGCGATGTCCAGACGCACCTCGGGCACCAGATGCTTCAGGTGCTCGGCGATCTTCTGAATACCGTGGATATTGTTGTGAACAAAAAAAATCTGCCCCTGGCGCTGCAGCTCCTTGCGGATCGCCTCGGCCACAACCCCATCGTCAAACTCCGAAATATAAGTGATGATGGAACGGCGCTCCTCGGGCGGGGTCGAGATCACGCTGATATCCCGAATGCCGGTCAGCGACAGGTGCAGGGTCCGGGGGATCGGGGTAGCCGTCATGGCCAGGACGTCGACGGTTTTTCTGATTTTCTTCAGCTTTTCCTTGTGTTTGACGCCAAACCGGTGTTCCTCGTCCAGAATGATCAACCCAAGGTCTTTGAAGGCAACGTCCTTTTGCAGGAGCCGATGGGTGCCGATGACGATATCGATCTTACCGTCGGCCAGATCCTGGACGATCTGACGCTGCTCGCGGGCGGAGCGAAACCGGCTGAGGCAGGCAAGATGGATGGGGAAACGCTCGAAGCGCTGGGAAAACGTCGCAAAATGCTGCTCCGCCAAGACCGTGGTCGGCACCAGGACCGCCACCTGTTTGCCCTCGATGACGGCCACGAAGGCACCCCGCAGGGCCACCTCGGTTTTGCCGTACCCGACATCCCCGCAGATCAGGCGGTCCATGGGCGCAGGGCGTGCCATATCCCGCAGCAAATCCTCGATCGCTTTGCGCTGATCCGGCGTTTCTTCGTAGGGGAACCCGGCCTCGAAGGCGCTGAAACGGGCATCCCCGGGTCGAAAACTATGGCCGTTTTCAACCTTGCGCGCGGCATAAAGCTTGAGCAGGTCACCGGCAATTTTCTCGACGGATTTCTTGACCCGCTCCTTGACCTTGTCCCAGGACTTACCCCCCATCTTGTCCAGAACCGGTGCGACCCCGTCAACGCCCATGTATTTCTGGATCAGGCTCATGCGCTCTACCGGCAGATAGAGCCTGTCATCGTCGCGGTAGCGGATCAGGATAAAATCGTTGGTGATCCCTTCGAGGCGCAGCTTCGCCAGTCCGGCATACTGCCCGATGCCGTGCTCATCATGAACCACCAGGTCCCCCTGCTTCAAGTCCTCGAAGGACAGCATCCCGGCGCGCGCCGAGCCTCGCTTATGGCGGGTTTGCCGGCGGTGGCTGCGAAAAACCTCGTTTTCGGTCAATACCGCCAACCGCTCCGAGAACCAGACGAACCCGTTGCTCACCTCTCCCAGGCAGATCCATGCGGTGGCCCGGCCCCGACGGATATCCGGCATCCCCTCGATCACGTCCAAGTTTAGATCGTAGGTCTGCAGCAGCGACTGGATCCGCCCGGCCTGAGCCGCCGTGCTGCAGACCACCAGCGCCGTGTGCCCGGCATGCTGCTGCGCCCGGAGCCAGTCGGCCACGGGCCTGAAAAGGTTGCCCGAGGGCCGGGACTCTTTGAGCTGGATTTCAAGCCCGGCATTGTCCGTCACCCGAAAGGCCATTTCCAGGGGGTCGTCCCCCGCGGAACCCCCATCCGTCAATACCGAAAGGGGTTTAAGCACCAGGGGACGGGTGTCTTGCAGGCGGCCGTGGGCTTCCGACCAGCTCAGGCACAGGCTTTCGGGCGGCACACACAACCGCCCATCGCCGCGCGCGGCAATGAAGTTGGCCCGGGTTTGGGCCTCTGCCTCGCGGGCCGCTTTTTCCAGCGCCGCCGGTTCTTCCAACAGAAACAGGGTGTCGGACGGCAAATAGTCGAAGAGGGTGTCCAGGCTGGGATAGAGCAGGGGCAGCAGGCTTTCGATTCCCGGGAAAACCCCTTCGGTTTTGATCCGTTCCACGACCTTGCGGGTCTTGGAAACGGGGAGGTTCTCGGTGGCCGCCAGTTTCCGGATGCGGTTGATAAACCCTTCGGCGCCGCTTGGTTTGAGTATCGTTTCCCGGGCGGGCACGATCACCGCTTCCGGAACCGATTGCCGGGTGCGCTGATTTTCGGCGGAAAAAAACCGGATGGCGTCTACCGTGTCGCCGAAAAACTCGATCCTCAGGGGGTCGGGGTACAGGGGCGAAAACACATCGATGATCCCGCCGCGAACGCAGAAATCTCCGGGTTCTTCCGCCAGCGCACTGCGCGTGTAGCCCCCGGCGATCAGTTTGGCGATCAGGGCATCACGGTCGATTTCTTCTCCGGCCAGCAGCAACTCGGAAAATGCCACCAGCTCGCGTTTGGGAATAAGCCGCTGCAGCAACGCATCGATGGTCGTCACCAGCAGGGGCGGCCGTGAGCCGTCCACCAGCCGGAAAAGGGTCTGAATGCGAGCGGCGGCGGTTTCATTGTGATAGGCGATAAATTTGTATGGAAGAATGTTGTAAGGCGGGAAATAATGGCAGGCAACCGGCGCGCGCGCCCCAAAGAAGCCCAAATCCCGGACGCGTTTTTCGGCTTCCCGGCTGGCGGCAACCACCCAGCACAAAGGCCGGTTCAACCCCTGATAAATACGGGCGGCCAGATAGGCGCTTTCTGCCCCCGCAACCCCCAGACAGGTGATGCTCTGACGGTGGCCGGAAAGACGGTTTTGAAGGCTTTGAATCGAATATTTTTCTTGATTTTGATGGACAAACACAGTAGTACCCTGATCCGAACGTGCCGGCGTAGCTCAGCTGGTAGAGCAGCTGATTCGTAATCAGCAGGTCAGCGGTTCAAGTCCGCTCGCCGGCTCCAGCGCGACCAAGGGGTTCAAGACATTAAAGCTTGAGGCCCTTTTTTTTGGCCGGCTACCCAGCCAAGGCGCCGGCATCTCGCCACTGCCGCAGCCCTGCGGGGTGTTCTGACTTTCCGTTGATTTTCGGCTGACATATGCCAAAAAAAACCAAATTACAACCATGAGCCGTCGGCTGCCTTC
>JBAPYE010000598.1:0-2145 GCA_049284575.1 Desulfobacterales bacterium | reverse complement strand
ACCGCAGGTAAACCGCCGCCGAGGGCGCACCCAGGTGGGGAAAATCGGTGCGGATGGTGAAGTCCAGCAGCTGCCTGAGAACCTCGGTCTCCCCACGCGCGGCGAAGATCTGGAAGCTGCCGAAACGCGTGAAAGACGGCGCAACCCGACAGACCACGGCCCCCGGCTCGCGCCGGGGATGGCCGTCGTAGAACATGTCGCGCTCCACCAGCTCGCCGGTTAGCACGAGACTCAGAGCCCGGGTGGTGGGCACCCCGAGGTGAGACATGGCCTCGCTGCACAAAAACTCGCGGATCGAGGACCTCAGCACGGCCAGGCCGTCGGCCGTGCGGGCGTAAGGGGTCGGGCCGGCGCCCTTGAGCTGCAGCGCCCAGCGCTCGGCGCGCCCATTGATCACCTCCCCCAGGTTGATGGCACGCCCGTCGCCCAGCTGGCCGGCCCAATGGCCGAACTGGTGGCCGCCGTAGCACGTCGCATACGGGTCCATCCCGGTCAGCAGGCGGTTGCCGCCAAACACTTGGGCAAAATGACTGGAGGTGCAGGTCTTTTCCGAAAGGTCCAGCAGCTGCGCCACTTCCGGTGAATGGGCGACCAGCCGGGGGGCCGCCACGGGAGTCGGCTTGACCCGCGAGTAGCACGCGCCCAGGACCTGACGGCGGGTGTTGCGGGTCTCCGGGTCGCCGGGCAGCTCGCGGGTGAAGCGATTGTCGAATATCATGGCACCCAGCGTACCGGGTGTTGTCGGTCGATAGTTCATGGTCAAACCGCCTTTTTTACGAAACTATTTGATTTTTAAATTTTCACCGGCCCATCAAAGATAGGTCGGGGTAAGGCGCACGAAATATTAACCTAATGATGCCGGCCATGGCAATCAAGCCGTCGGGTGGCTGAAATGATCCCTCCCGCCGGCGGTGAAAGAACCGGTTATTAAAATTCCCGAATTTTTTTTACGGTTCTAACAACGAGGGTGTGATGGTAGTTTCACGAAATAAAGCGGGTATGGCGAAGAAGCCTTTGACTTCCGTTATGGAAGATTATTTGTAAGCCATTTTCAACTTGGACCAGAAATTTTACACCAAGGCGGACTGACGATGGAGGCGGTGTTGCCTCGTGGAATGTTCCGATAGACATTTTTGCGATGACCGACCCGAATCACTTCAATGGTCAGGATGTGGTTCAGGACATTGTAGATCAGGCGGTAATCGCCGACTCGGATACGGTAGGTGTGTTCAGCCCCGGACAGTTTCACCGAGGTCACAGGGGTGGGGTCGTTTACAAGGGCCTCAACCACCGGCAGAATCCGTCCGATGGCGGATTGAGGAAGTTTTTTCAGTTCCTTGTCCCGCTGACCGCTTCCAGCGGATTTCAAATGAGGCCATCCCGTTTGAGCTCCTCGAGCAACACTTCGTGGGAAATCGTCGGTTCTTCACGACGTTCGGCGACCGTGGCCAAATCCTCGATGTCCTCCAACAACTCATGAAATTTGGATATCGGCAGAACAACGGAGATTTTTTCACCGACCTCATTGGTGATGAATTGCGGGTTCAGGTCTTTGATGCCAATCATTTCTTCCTCCGTTTTTTTCGCATCCCATACTACAGCCAAAGGGAATTGGGAATAGCCTTGGTATCGGTTCGGGCCTGAAAAAAAATGTCGGCGTTGGACGAGGTGTGCTCAGTTCGGAGAGTGTCATCAGCGGAAATTTGAAATAAGAGGACACCGTGATAGAGCTGAAAACCATCACCCCCAAAGCCGTTCCCGCCGCCATCGCGATGGCCAAGCAGTATCGGTTGTTGAACGAGCCTCAGGAGGCCGAGAGCATCTGCAGGAACGTTAGCGGTCGCACCTGACGATCAGGAGGCGTTAATCACCCTGCTGCTGGCCGTTACGGACAACCTGGACGCTGATCTGGGAGTATCCTTCGACACGGCTCAGGGAATAATTAAAAAGCTCGGCGATCAATACTGTCAGGCCTATTATTCGGGCATCATCTACGAGCGCCGGGCCAAGGCGCACTTGAAAAAAGGCGGACCCGGCACAGGGGCAGGCCGCATCAGTGCGGCCGGATCGCGTTCATGCCGTCCGGGGGCTGTCTTGGTCTGAGACGGCCCATGCGCAGAAGCTCGGCTGGGGCTTGAACCCGAC
>JBAPYE010000597.1:0-17056 GCA_049284575.1 Desulfobacterales bacterium | reverse complement strand
GAGCAGCAGCGGCACCCCCGCCCTCCGGGATCCACATCTTGAGGCCCATCTGGCGCGGCTTGAAGCCGCGCTCAAACCCTACAACCCCGTTCTGGTGCACTTGAATAAGTTAAAGGCGAAACACGTGGCCGACCTCAAAGGGGTGTGCACGGATGCGGGCGGTCAGCGCTCCCGTCTCAACCTGCGAGGCAGCCTGGCGGAAAAGCGCGACTACATCGCCAAACACTTGAACCGGCCGGTGAAGGTCATTATCGAAAAAGCCCATGTGGCCGACGGCTTGTTTGAGTTGCAAGGCTTTGACTTCAAAAATTTTGATCCCGGCAAGCGCCATCGCCTGATGCGCTTCCAGGGGTCATTCAAGGTGCCGGCCTACGTTTTGAACAGCGACGGCAGCATCGCCTTTCAGGTGGCGGATATTCGTCTATTGCACTACCTTCAGCTCTTTCAGCAGGCCATCGACGCCACCCCGACCTTCAGAGAGGCCCTGGAGGCCTGCACCCAGGGCGGGGCCCGAGCCTTCAAGCTTTACTTTAACCAACACCTTGAAATCGACTACGCCAAAGCCGGACTTCCGGCCCTTTACCAGAGCGTCGTTGACGCCCACCCCCTGAACTTCGAAACCCACAAGGCCTTGATTGACTCCCTCAACCATCTGCAGTACGGGATCGCCTTCAATTACCTGCCCCCGTCCGGCGCGGGTGCGCAAAAGCTCTTCACCCACATCGCCGTGATGCACGACCTGCGGGCCTTGGACCCGCTGCGGAACGAACTGCCGCTGGTCTACTCGGAGATCAACAAGCGCACGTGGGTATCCGAAGCCGGGCGCTACTACCTGCTGGACGCCATCAAGGGGAGCAAGCATGAGCAGTAACTACTCCGCGAACGACTACCGCTGGATTCAGGAGCTGCTGGGCTATCCCGAAAAGCTGGAAAAACGCCTCGCCTTTTTCCGGGACACCGCCGAAATCCAGCTCCCCGAAGACCCGGTCGAACGGGTTATTTTTCAGGACCGGGCCAAAGCGGCCATCCGCAAGATCGTCCACAGCAAGGGTCACATCCTGATGGTCGGCCGCCCGGGGACCGGCAAATCCCTGCTGGCCGACATGTTCCGCGACGTTCTGGAGCGCTCCATGGGCGATTACCTGCGGCCGCAAACCGCCATTGCGGCCTACCCCGGAAAGGACAGGAACCATGTCCGTTTTGCCTACGAGCTTCCCGAAAAACTCGACCAGCGCCTGGAGAACATCGGCCGTGAGATCGAGGCGGCGGCCCAGCAGGCCGAAGACTTCAGCCTGGAGGAGCAGATCAGCGCCGTGCGCAAGGTCAAGACCGGCCTGGTCTGCGGAACCGCGCTGAGCGCCCTGACCGGTTTGTTTTTCCCGCCGGCCTGGATCGCCGCAGGTCTGTGCGGCATGGGCGCGATCTTTCTCTTCATGCAGGAGAACAATCACCGCGCCCAGGAGCAAATCCAGCGCCAGGGGCCCGGCGGCCGGCGTATGGTGGTCAAACAACTCACCGATCAACTGCCCGAAGTGCTCTACGACCCGCGCCGCGACCGCGAGCTCATGGCACGGGTTTCCGAACCCGATGCCCGCAGCATGAAAGGCGGTTTCCGCCACGACCCCTACCAGTCCGGCGACCTGCAGACCCCGGCGCACAAACGCGCCTACCTCGGGGCGCACGCGCGCGCGCCGATCATTTACATCGACGAACTCAAAACCCTCGTCAAAGCCGGGTATATGGCCGACCTGCTGGAGATCATGCAAAACCAGCGCTACGTCCTCGAGGGGGGCCGCAACACCGGCAGCGGCGCGGCCGACCGCTCGGAAAACCACTTAAAGGCCGACAACATCATCATCGCCTGCTGCAACCACGACACCCTGGCCTACCTCCAGGCAGAGGGCGACGGCGCGTTTCTCAGCCGCATCGAAGACCGCGGGGAAATCATCCAGATGGAGGGCGCCGTCTCCGAGAGCCCGGAAAGCGTCCGCCAGGTGGCCCAGTATGTCAAGCAGGAAATTGAGGGGTTGGGGGAGGAGTTTGAACGGGTCTGGGGAGAGATCATCTCACGGGAAGGACATGCGGGGGTCCGTCGGCGCTGCGAGCACATTTTTGGCCGCAGGCTTCCCCGGGAATACACCCTCACGGCCCGTGAGTTTTCCCGCGGGGCGGTGCTCGAGATCATCCGGGAGCTTCGCTGCCGCGCCGCCGACGGCAAGCTGAGCGCCATCCTGCGGCCGGTCAACGGCATTATCCGGACGGCCGAACATGACGCCATCCTGGAAAACGCCGAGCGGGTCGAGGCCGTCCACGTGCGCCGGGCGCTGGCGGTGCACCTGAGCTTGGAGGGGGCCCTCAACCGCGAAATCCAGGCGCACAAGAAGGACCTCAAGAAGTATATCAGCGCCATGACCGACGCCGTCGGCTACGTGGTGGGCCTGGCGGTGGTCCAGTCCCGCTCCAGCGGCCAGATGTACGGCCAGCCGCTGCCGATCCACTGCCAGATCAACGCCGGTGGATCCGACACGGTCATCGCCCCCGGCAAGACCGGCGATATCGCCAAGGCCGCCGCTCAGAATGTGCGCGCCTCCATCAAGAAGGTGCTCAAAACCATCGGGGCGCCCTATGTGGGCTACGAAATGCATGTGGAGTACATCCAGGCCCATGGCGGCGTGGAAGGCGACAGCGCCTCGGTGGCCATGGACGTGGCCCTGATCTCGGATTTCATTCAACAGCCGGTCAACCAGACCTACGGGGTAACGGGCTCCCTCACCGGCGACATCATCCTGGCGGTGGGCGGGGTCACCGCGAAGCTGCGCGCCATTATGGATCCCGACCTTGGCATGCTGGGGGCCTGCATCCCCTGGCAGAACAAACACGACATCGAGCCCCTGCTGATCAACGCCCAGTTCGAATACACCCAGTGGGAAGAGATTCCCGGCATCCGGATCTTCCGCGAAAACGACCGCCAGGCGCCGTTCGACATCTTTTTCTGTAGAACCAAGTACCACGCCTACACGGTCTTGATGGGGCTGAAGCGCGAGGCGGTGGAACTCCGCATGGCAGCCAGAACCCGCCGGGACCTGGAGCTGATCCAACGGATGCGCCGATCCGGCGAGGCCGCCGATCCGGCGGGATCCGAGGTCACCGCCCCCGCCGCGGCCGCATCTCAGGCCCGGCTGTAAAAAAGGGCCGAAGGGGCGGCCGGTTCGGCAGTCCCTTCGGCCCGATAGATTTCAGAAACCCGGTGATCGTGCGCAGACCCGCCGTCTCAAGCCTCCGTCATCACCTTGCGCAGAACGTAAGGCAGAATACCGCCGTTTTCAAAATAGGCGACGTCCACGTCGGTGTCCAGCCGCGCACGTACCTCGAAGTCCACCTCGCGGCCGTCATCCCGGACGGCCTTAACCATCAGATGCTTGCGGGGCTGCATGTTCTCGACCCCGGTGATCGCGAAGGTCTCGGAGCCGTCCAGGCCCAGAGCCTCCCAGCTGTCGCCGTTGAGAAACATCAGCGGCAGCACCCCCATGCCCACCAGATTGCTGCGGTGAATGCGTTCGTAGGATTGGGCCATGACCGCCCGCACACCCAGGAGGGTAGTGCCCTTGGCGGCCCAGTCGCGCGAGGAGCCGGTGCCGTATTCCTTGCCCCCCAGCACTACCAGCGGCACCCCTTCGGCCTGGTAAGCGCTGGCCGCATCGTAAACATAGACCTCCCCGGCATCCGGGAATTTACGGGTGAAACTGCCCTCCCGGGGGGCCACCAGCTTGTTTTTGATCCGGATGTTGCCGAAGGTTCCGCGCATCATGACCTCGTGGTTGCCCCGGCGGGAGCCGTAGGAGTTGAAATCGGCGGCGGCCACGCCCTGGTCTTGCAGATAACGGCCGGCGGGGTAGGATGCGGGAATGGCCCCGGCCGGCGAGATATGGTCGGTGGTGACGCTGTCGCCTAAAACCAGCAGCGCCCGGGCCCCGCTGATCTCCCCGGGTTTTTTGAGATTCAGGTCGAAGCCCTGGAAGTACGGGGGGTTCTTGATGTAGGTGGATTCAGGATCCCAGTCGAAGGTGGTGCTTTCGGTCACCGGCATGGCTTTCCAGAACTCGTCGCCCTCGAAAATCCGGCCGTACTCCTCGGCGTAAAAGGCCTGTTTGACGTGCGTGCGGGTCAGCGCCGCGATTTCCTCGGCGCTGGGCCAGATGTCCTTCAGAAAGACCGGCGCACCGTTGGGGTCGAAGGAAAGCGGCTCGGCGGTGAGGTCGATATCGATCCGGCCGGCCAGGGCGAAGGCCACCACCAGCATGGGCGAGGCCAGGAAGTTGGCCTTGATGCTCTGGTGGATGCGGGCCTCGAAATTGCGGTTGCCCGAGAGCACGGCGGCAACCGTCAGATCATTTTCAGCGATGATCTTTTCGATGGCGGGGTGCAGCGGCCCGCTGTTGCCGATGCAGGTGGTGCACCCGAAGCCGGCCAAATGAAACCCCAGAGCATCCAGGTAGGGGCTCAGACCGGCGTCCTCCAGGTAGCGAACCACGACCTTGGACCCCGGCGCGAGAGAGGTTTTGACGTACGGCGGCACGCGGATGCCGCGCGCCACGGCTTTCTTGGCGACCAGACCGGCCCCCAGCATCACCGAGGGGTTGGAGGTGTTGGTGCACGAGGTGATGGCCGCAATCACGATGCTGCCGTCCCCGATGCGGTAGTGGTTGCGGTTGAGACCCACCTCGAACCACTTTTTTTCGCCGGGCTGACAGGCTTCCTGACGGGCGGTGCGGCTGCCGGATTCGTTGTGAAAGGTGGAGATATCGGCGATGTCCGTGTCCCGGTCGTAGCGGCAGCCCAGAACCTTGGCGAAGGTCGCCTTGAGGTCGCCGAGGACAATGCGGTCCTGGGGCCGCGCGGGGCCGGCCACGGCGGGCTGCACCGCGTCAAGGTCGAACGCCAGCACCTTACTGTATTCGGGGCTTTCGGCGTCGGTGTAAAAAAGCCCCAGGGCCTTGGCGCAAGCCTCCACGCGCTCGGCCCGCCGGGATCGGTTGGTGGTGTGCAGGTAGGCGATGGTCTTGTCGTCGATGGGGAAATAGCCCAGGGTGGCGCCGTATTCCGGGGTCATGTTGGAGATGGTCGCGCGATCGGTCACTGTCAAATTTTTCAACCCGGGGCCAAAAAACTCCACGAACTTTTCCACCACCCCCTCGGCGCGCAGCATTTCGGTCACCGTCAACACCAGATCGGTGGCCGTCACCCCCGGCTGCAGAGCGCCGCGCATGCGCACGCCGATCACCTCGGGAATCGACATGTAGTAGGGCTGCCCCAGCATCACGGCCTCGGCCTCGATGCCGCCGACGCCCCAGCCCATGACCCCGATGCCGTTGATCATGGGGGTGTGGGAGTCGGTCCCCACCAGGGTGTCCGGATAGGCCAGCACCGCCCCCCCGGCTTCCTCGGCGATGATCACGCGGCCCAGATGCTCGAGGTTGACCTGGTGGCAGATGCCGGAGTTGGGGGGCACCACGCTGAAGTTTTTGAAACTCTTTTGGGCCCACTTGAGCAGGCCGTAGCGTTCGCCGTTGCGTTCGTATTCCCGGGCGACGTTGTCCCGCAGGGCATTGACGGTACCGAAGTGGTCCACCTGCACCGAGTGGTCGACAATCAGCTCCACCGGCACCAGCGGATTGATTTTTTGGGGATCGCCCCCGAGGGATTTAACGGCGTCCCGCATGGCGGCCAGGTCCACCACCGCCGGCACCCCGGTGAAATCCTGCATCAGGACCCGGGCGGGGTGGTAGGGGATCTCCACCGGCGTGTCGTAGGTTTTCTGCCAGCCGGCGATGCTGCGCAGATCCTGCTCCCGGACCACCCGTCCGTCCAGCTTGCGCAGGAGGTTCTCCACCAGGATGCGGATGGCGAAAGGCAGCCTGGCGATCTCTGCGATCCCGTCTTTTTCAAGCTTTTTTATGTCATAAATCCGGAAGTTTTCGCCGCCAACGTTAACCTCCCGGATAAAATCCTTATTCTGCATGCTGTTCTCCCCTATCGATGGATGATGGAAACGTAAGCGTGGTGCGGTGCGGGCCGGTGGCATCGATCCCGGCGAGACTCCCGCGCGACCCTCATAAGTGCGGCGGTTTCAGCTAACCACCCAGACCGTGGATTCCTTGGCATGATCCACGATTTTGGAGGAGACGCTGCCGAAAAGAAACTCCTCGGTGCGGGTGCGCCCCTTGCGCCCCACCACCAGGGTGCCGTAGTCGTCGGGCTGCTCCTGCAGGATGCACTCGGCCAGGGAAGGGCAGTATTTGATGGTGCTGCGAGTCTTGATCGCCTCTTCCGCGAAGCCGGCGGTCAGCAGGATCTTGCGGTAGGAGGCGAGCACCTTGTTGATGCGCTCGCCTTCGCGTTTCATCCAGGCATCCTTCTCGGCAGCCGTCGGGAAAAAATCCTCCTCGGGCTCCGCAATGACGTGCAGCACCGTGACCTTGAAACCCGGCAGACCGCCGAGCAGGTCGGCGACGTATTCCACGGCCCGGCGGGAGTTGTCAGAGTCGTCAACGGCCACCAGAATATTATGATTAGATCCCTTCACAGCACCCCCTTTCCAGAATGACCCGCCACCCAAGGTCTATTTTTTCTCCCATGCCGCACGTGGCCGAAAGTGGCCCGGCGATCTATGGGGTCGTGGCCATGACCGATTGCGCCTCCCGCAGATCTTCAAGCAACTCCCCGGTGTTCAGGTAAAAACGGTTGGTGGTTTCGGAAAAGTGCATCAGGATCCGGTTGAGCGCCTTGGGAATGTAAGGGAAAATCTTGCGCAGATTGACAACCCGGTTGCGAAAAACGATATTGATGTCGTCGGTTGTCAGCGCGGGAGGCGCCCCGTGGACACCCGCGATCACATCATTGACCAGGACGTCGCCCTTGCCGGTGATAAATGCCAGGACGTTGCCCAGCCCAAAAAGATCGTAGCCGTATATGTTCTCACGGTGGCGGTAGTTGAAGTCGAAATCAATCCAGCGGTAACGGCCGTCGCGGGAATCGATGAGGATGTGGTCCCGCCGGATGTCGCCGTGTTTTTCGCCGTTGTCATGCAGCAGACGGATGGCGGCGACGCACTCGATGAAGTGATCCAGGATTCCCGGGAAGTCCGCGGCAAAGTATTCTTCGTGGCTGTTGGGGAGCCCAAAAATGAAGCTGTCCAGGGTCTTACCCTGGATCAGGTCAAGAATCCGGACGACGTTTCCGTGGTCATCGGTGATCGACACGCCCTGCATGAAATTGGGCAGGCCCTTCACCAGCGCGAGGATGCGCGCCTCCTTGCGCGGGCTGCGGAAACACTCGAAGGCAATTTTACCGATGGTCGCCGTGAAACGCTCGTAGAACACCAGCTTGATGATTTTCTTGGCGCCGTCCTCAAGCTTCACCGCCCGTTTGACCCAGTATTTTTCCTGCTCGTCGATGCCGAAGCGCCCCTCCTTGGCGTTGTTGCGAACCAGGTAGGGTACGCCGTCCAGCAGCACGACGTCGTTGAAGTCCACCCGGTAGTAGTCGGAGGTGTCCGTGATGACCTCCAGGCGCCGGGGAAGCGCGTCGGCTTTCACCCAGCGGCCGGCCATCTCCAACAACTGCGATTGGGAATACGCCTGGGTCATGGTGGTCACGCAACCCTTTCGGGCAGAGCCCGCACAGGCTCAGCAGGATTCGAACATATCGAAAAGGATAGATAAATGCGCCTTGGATGTCAATTACAAAACTCTTGAAAAAACCGACATATCGGATATCTTGGTCGCAACCGGCAAGGCTCGCGTTCCCCTTCCCGGCCGGCGGCAGGTGCGGACGCGCCGCTACCCCTGGCGCCACCGGGCAGCGCGAATATCAGGAGGTCGATCTGATCCATGTTTGCACGCCAGATTCCCCAGACAGCGGCCGCAGGGCCCCCCAAAGGCGCCATCGTGCTGTTGGCGCTGTGGGTGGCACTGGTAGGCCTGCGCCCGGCAGCCGCCGAAAACGAGGCTGACCTCCCGCAAAAATCCACGGTACTGCTCCGGGCGGTCATGAGCGAGGGCATTCAAAACTTCCTGCCCGTCAACCCGGCCGTCGTTTTTCCCATCACCCTCGGCAAAATATTCTGCTTCAACACTTTCGATCCGGTCGTCGAAAAGACTTTCATCTATCACGACTGGTACTGTCGCGACAAACTGTGCAAAAGGGTCAAGCTGGACCTCCAGCCCCCGCGCTGGTCGACTTACAGCAGCATTCAGCTGCGCGAGGAGGACAAGGGCCCCTGGCACGTGATCATCACCGACACGGACGGCAACATCTTCCATGTCCTGCGGTTCAGCATCACCGACTGATCGCCCATGAAAAACATCGTGTTTCTGCTCTCCAGCATCCGCTGGCAGGACGTCATCGACATCATCCTGAACAGCTACATCCTCTTTCGTTTCTATGTCATTTTCAGAGGCACCAACGCGTTTCGCGTCCTGATCGGCCTCGTCCTGCTGTGGTTCAGCCAGCGCATCGCAGTGTCTGTCGGGCTGATCGTGACCAGCTGGGCGATTCAGGCCATCACCGCCGTGGCGGCCATCATCATTATCGTGGTGTTCCGCAACGAAATCGGCAGCGTGCTGCAGGCCAAAACCCTCAAGACGCTGCTGTGGGACTTTGCCCGCAAAACGCCCGACACCCCGGTGGAGGTCTTGCTGGAAAGCGTCTATGAACTGAGCCGCACCCACACCGGTGCCCTGATCGTCCTGCCGGCACGCGACAGCCTCGAGGAGGTGGTCCACGCCGGCATTCCCTGGAACGGCCAGGTTTCCAAAGAGATGCTTCTCAGCATCTTCTGGCCTGACAACCCGGTGCACGACGGTGCTGTGATTCTCCAGGGCAGCCGGGTCCGGGAGGTGGGCGCCATCCTGCCGCTGTCACGCGACAAGGGGCTGCCGTCATACTACGGCACCCGTCACCGGGCCGGTCTGGGGTTGAGCGAGAATACCGATGCGATGGTCATCATCGTGTCCGAGGAGCGCGGCAATGTGACCGTGGCCCGAAACGGGCATCTGGTGGAAATCCAGCGTATGGAGGAGTTGGCCGATGCGCTGCACAGCCATTTAGGCAGGGTGGAAAGCATGACCCGTCACTCCCGGCGGGAAAAACGGGAGCTGGGGATCGCGGCCCTGCTGTCCGTTCTTTTTGTCATCGGGATCTGGTTCAGCTTTTCCCGGGGTCAGGCGTCGCTGGTGACGCTCGAAATTCCCATCCAGTATCTCAACCGCTCCCCCGAGATGGAGATCCTGAGCACCTCCGCCGACAAGGTGCGCCTGAACCTTACCGGCGCCGACACCCTGATCCGCAACATCCGCCCCGAGCAGGTGGCGGTGCGGATCAATCTTGCCAATGGCCAGATCGGCCGCAACAGTTTCGCCATCGCGCAAAACGACATTCGCCTGCCTCCCGGCATCGTGATCGAACGCGTGGAACCCGCCACGGTCACGGTGGTTCTGGATGCCATGGTGCAAAAGGAGCTGCCGGTGCAGATCGACTGGGTCGGGAGCCTGCCGGCCAACCTGATGATGGTCTCGGCAACGGTCGCGCCGGCGACGGTCAGGGTTTACGGCGGCAGTTTGATGGTCAAAAACATCGGAACCCTCTACACCGAGCCGCTGCCCCTGGACGACATCCGGGAGAGCGGCAGCCTCACGGCCAACTTGGTGCTCTCCCCGCCCTCCCTGCGTCTAACGGCCGACAGCCGCGAGCGCGTCAAAATCACCTACGTGGTGACGCGCAAAACACCCCAAGCCGCGCCCTGAAGGCCGGCCGGCTCATTCGCTCAGGGCCGCCCGGATGCGTTGCATGGCCTTTTTGACGTTGTCGAAGCTGTTGAAGGCGCTGATGCGGATATAGCCCCGGCCGCACCGGCCGAAGCCGGCTCCCGGGGTGCAGACCACCCCGGCTTTTTTCAGCAAAAGATCGAAAAAGTCCCATGAGTCCCGCTGACCGGCCACCCAGATGTAGGGGGCGTTCTCCCCGCCGACGCAGCGGTAGCCCAACGCGTCCATCTCCCGGCGGACGAGAGCCGCATTGTGCAGATAGGCATCGATCAGGGCGCGGATCTGGCGCTGGCCTTCGGCGCTGTAAACGGCCTCGGCCGCGCGCTGGACCGGATAGGAAACCCCGTTGAATTTGGTAGTGTGGCGCCGGTTCCAGAGGGCGTGCAGGCTGTGAGCGTGCCCCTCGCGGTCATAGGCCATGCAGTCGTGCGGCACCACCGTGTAGGCGCAGCGGGTCCCGGTAAAGCCGGCGGTTTTGGAATAACTGCGAAACTCGATGGCCACTTGGCGGGCCCCCGGAACCTCGTAAATCGAATGGGGCAGCGCATCGTCCCGGATGAACGCCTCGTAGGCGGCATCAAACAAAATCAGGGCCCGGTTTTCACGGGCGTAAGCGACCCATTCGGCCAATTGCGCGCGGGTGATGGTGGCCCCGGTGGGGTTGTTGGGAAAGCACAGGTAAATCAGGTCCACCGCCTCTTCCGGCAGGGCGGGAATAAAGCCGTTGTCGGCCGTGCTCTCCAGGTAGACCAGCCCCCCGTAGCGATCGGCTTCAAAAGGGCCGCTGCGGCCGGCCATGACGTTGGTGTCCACGTACACGGGGTAGACCGGGTCGGGGATGGCCGTGCGGACATCCGTCGCAAACAACTCCTGGATGTTGCCGGTATCGCATTTGGCGCCGTCGCTGACGAAAATTTCATCGGGCTGGATGTCGGCCCCCCGCGCCTGGAAGTCGAAATGGGCAATTTTTTCCCGCAGGAACGGGTAGCCCTGCTCGGGTCCGTAACCCCGGAAGGTACTCTCCGCGCCCATTTCGTCAATGGCCGCGTGAAACGCCCGGACACAGGCCGGGGGCAGCGCGCGGGTGACATCCCCGATGCCCAACTTGATGAGCTGCTGTTCGGGGTGCGCCGCCTGGTAGGCCGCCACCCGCTTGGCAATTTCCGAGAAAAGATAAGAGGACTGCAGCTTCAGGTAATTCTCGTTGATTCTGATCATCCAACACCCCCGGCAAAGAGGTTCGCGGCCGGCAACCCGGCCCGTTTTTGGCCGGGGACTATAAAGGAAAGCCCGCCAGCTGTCAATCGCCGCAGATTGCGCCCGTATGGGGAATGTGGTAGGGGCAAACAACACGCGGCGGCTCTCCGCCGCCACCCCTCAGATGACAGGAGCGCCCATGATTCAAATTGCCATTCCGGGTTTCGGCCAACTGGAGATCGCCCATCTGGTATTGGACTTTAACGGCACCCTGGCGGTCGACGGGCAGTTGGTTCCCGGCGTCACGCAACTGCTTGCGGACCTCGGCCGCGAACTGACCGTACATGTGATCACGGCCGACACCTTCGGCACCGCCCGCAGCCAGCTTGAAGGGGTGGCCTGCCGCTTTGCCGCTCTTCCCCCGGGGGCCCAGGACCTGGCCAAAGAACGCTACGTGCAGCAGCTGGGTGCAGCCCAAACCGCTTGCATCGGCAACGGCCGCAACGACCGCCGCATGCTCAAAGCCGCCGCCCTTGGGATCGCCGTCGTGCTTGCCGAAGGAGCGGCGCTTGAAACCCTGCTGGCAGCGGATATCGTCTCGACCGATATCCGCGATGCCCTGGCCCTTTTGACCCACCCCCTGCGGTTGACCGCCAGCCTGCGATCGTGAGACACCAAAAATCGGCCCGGGCTTCTTTTTTTCGGCCGCTACCCCCCGATGGAACACATCTGACCGCTCACCCGGCCGGGATGATCGACTGCCAGGCAGTGGTCGATCGGCTTGCGCCGCACAGCCGCCAAAAAGATCTCGGCCAGCTCCCGGTCGCTGCATCCCCGCCGCAGCGCGGTTTTCATGTCCTCGTGGTGGTCGGCGAGCAGGCAGGGGCGCAGCTGTCCACTGGCGGTCAGGCGCAGGCGGTTGCAGTGCGCGCAGAAATGGTGGCTGAGCGCGCTGATAAATCCGATTTCGCCGGGGGCGCCGGCAAAACGGTAGCGCCGCGCCGGCCCGTCCAAAACGCCCTGGCTGACGGGAACCAGCGATCCGAGCGCACTGATGCGGCGTTTGATTTCGGCCGTCAACAGCAGCTGGTCGGTGTTCAGGCGGGATTTGCCGATCGGCATAAACTCGATAAAGCGGATGTGGAGGGGGTAGGTCAGCGACAGTCGGGCCAGGTCCAGCAATTCATCGTCATTGACCCCGATCAGGGCCACGGCGTTGATCTTGATGGGCGCAAAACCGGCCTCGAGCGCCAGCTTGATGCCCTCCCAGACGCTGTCGAACTGATCAGCCCCCGTTATCCGGTGGTATTTTTCACGGTCCAGGGTGTCCAGGCTGATGTTGAGGCGCCGGACGCCGGCCTGCCACAGGCGCTCGATGTTCGGCTTGAGCAGCACCCCGTTGGTGGTCAGCGAAACGTCCTCCAGACCTGCCATGCGGTTGAGCTCCGCTAAGAAGTCGAAAACGCCCTGGCGGACCAGCGGCTCGCCGCCGGTCACGCGCACCTTGCTGATCCCCATCCCCACCCCCACCCGGATCACCCGCAGGATCTCCTCATAGCGCAGGATTTCAGCGTGCGAGAGCTTGGGGATTCCCCCCGGCGGCACACAGTAGATGCAGCGCAGGTTGCAGCGGTCGGTGATGGACACCCGCAGGTAGCTCAGGTGGCGATTGTAGGGGTCGACGAGTTTCATGGTACCCAAGGTCGCTTCCTTTCCGATTGGCGAACGGCGCCGCTGTCAGGCCGCATCAAGCCCAAATTTGGCGCGGTACTCTGGAATTTCGATGATCGGCGGCCGCTCCAACCCTTCGATCCGAAAAATATCCGGCCGGTATTCGCTCCGCACGAGATTGTACTGGATCATCTCGTTGTGGGTCTCCTGGCGGCAGTCCATCAGCCCCATTTCTTGAAGCCGCTGGCAGAAGGTTTTCAGAATGACAAAGGCCATTTTGCCCAAGGCCCGGGTGTCCTGGTTGCGGTGAATGCGCTTTTCGAGGTCCACCTGGGCCATCACCGCCAGCCCCCACCGCTGAAAAATATCCAGGATCATCGTGGTTTCAACCGCGTAGCCGATGGGAAACGGGATCTTTTCGAACACTTCCCGGTAGCCGGCATACTCACCCGAGAGCGGTTGCAGGATCTGGGTCAGTTCCGGAAAGAAAAGGGAAAACAGCGGGCGAATCACCAATTCGGTCACCCGACCACCGCCTGTGGGTCGGATCTTGTTCTTACCGATGGCGATCGGGCGGTCGTAAAAGGCCTTGCTGTACTTGATGGTATCGGACATCAACAGGGGGCCGATCAAACCGTAGGCAAAACGGTGGTGGATATTTTTGATATCCGCGTCGAGGTACACGATAATATCGCCGCGGGTGATGTAAAGCGCCTTCCAGAGGTTCTCGCCCTTGCCGCGAAAAGGCTCCAGATGGGGCAGGATCGCCGCGGCGCTGTAGACGTCCGCCCCGTAGGCGGCCGCCACCTCGAGGGTGTTGTCGGTGGAGCCCGAATCCACCACGACGATTTCGTCGATCAGCGGTCGCCGGGTCATGAGTTCCGATTTCAGAATCACGATCTCCTTGGCGATGGTCTTTTCCTCGTTGAGGGTCGGCAGGCAAAGCGAGATGGAGAGATTTTTACGTTCCTTGACCGCCACCAGGTGATCGAGATCACTGAAGGCCGAGTAATGAAAGGTATTGCTTTCAAGCCAGCTTTTCATCGTCACACACTCCGCTGTCAATCGCCCGGATGATGCCGACCACCTGCGCGATGCCGGTGAACAGGGGCGTGATTTCGATGGTTGCATCCTCGCGGTGGAAATTCTGTCCGTGGGTGAGCGCCACGGTGACGGCAGGGATCCTGCGGGAGAGAAAAATCGAGAGCTCCGACTCGCTGGGTTCGCTGAAAGGCTTGAGGTTGAGGGCCTTCATGACCGCCACCGTGCTTTTGACCAGCGGGTGCCGGTAGGGCAGCCGGGAGGCCTTGATGTTGCTGATGGTGTTGAGCGTCAAGTCCACCTGGTACTCGTGCCCGATGCCGTCCACGATGTCCTGGATGTCGTCGAACACCTGCCGAACCATGCGGTCGGCGCCGCTCTGGATCTCGAAGCCGAGGGTAGCGCTGTAGGCGATCAGACCGTGCTTGAATCCGCCCTCAATTTTTCCGATGATCACCCGGGCCCGCGGCCGCTGAGGCAGCCGCAGCTGCAACAGCTGGTTGATAACCTCGTTCAGCACCAGGATGGCGTTGGGCTTAAAGCGCTGCTCGGGCCGGTTTTCAGGCGCCACCCGGCAGGTGACGTCACAGCGGATCATACCGTCTGCAGAATAATTCAGGCGCCCCATTTCGGTGCCCTCCACCACGACCGCCCCCCGGATGGGGGTCGGCCAGGTTTTCAGCAGATGCCGAACCCCCCGCAGGTTGCCCCGCCCCAGAGACTGAATCACGCCCGCCAGTACGATATCCGACTGAAAGCGCAGGCTGAGCCGCCGGAAGATTTCGGGCATGGCGGCCAGCACCCCGACGCTGACCGAGTTGTCGGTCACACCCGGGCCCGAAATGGTATCGCGCTCAACGCTGAAATTGTGATCGATGTCCCCGGGGAAAAGGGTGTCCAGATGGGCGACGACAAAAATCGGCGGTTTGCTGCGCGAGGCGCCGCGAATGATCCCGATGGGGTTGCGGTAGCCGTCAAAGGTGCACTCGTCCACCTGAAATTCCGCCAGCCGTTCGAGGAAAGCGGCCGCCCGCTGCTTTTCCTTGAAGGTCGGCGCCGGGATCTGACCCAGCAGCACGATGTTGGCCAGAATAGAGTCCTTGAGGGCGGCGATGGTCTCCACAGATGCCGGAAGTTCTTCCAGGTAGCGGGTCATGGCGCCCTCCTCAGGCGTTGCCGGGGTGCGCCGGCCCCGCGGCCGATTTACGGTCCCCCGATACCCGCGGCGGGTTGCGTCCGGTGTCGGCCCCCGGACGGACGCCACGGTGGTAGTGGTGAGAGGCGGGTCAGGGTCGGGTGTAAAAGGCCAGAATCGTTTCGCACAAACCGGGGATGGTGTATGTCTCGGCGCTGATGTGAACCTCAAACCCCAGCTCGCGGGCGGTCTCGGTGGTGATGGGGCCGATGCTGGCGACGGTCACCCCCGCCATCAGGCGCGCAAAGTCCGCCTGCGGCAGCAGCGCCTTGAAGTTTTTGACGGTTGAGGAACTGGTAAAGGTGACCAGGTCGATCTGACCTTTTTCCAGACGCTGCAGCAGATTTTCGGCCGCATCCACGACCGCCAGGGTTTCATAGGCGACCACTTCATCGACCACGGCCCCCTGGGCCTTCAGGGCCTCGGGCAGCACCGAGCGGGCCTCGCGGGCCCGGGGCAGCAGGATTTTTTTGCCGCGCAGGGCCTCGCGCGCAAAGGCCGCCGCAACCGCCTCGGCCCGGTAGCTGTCGGGCAGAAGGTCGGTGTTCAGCCCGAAGGACCGCAGCCCCTCGGCCGTGGCCGGACCGATGGCCGCGGTGCGCAGATGCCCCAGGGCCCGCACGTCACGTCCCTGTGCAAAGAGGCGTTCGAAGAAAAAGCGCACGCCGTTGACGCTGGTGAAAACGATCCAGTCATAGGCGCCCAGGTTGGCGACCGCCCGCTCCAGGGGGGCCCCGTCGGCCGCTGCCGCCACCCGGATCGTGGGGCATTCCAGACACGCCGCCCCCAACTCCGAGAGCGCGCGCACCAGATCGCTGGCCTGCTCCCGGGCGCGGGTGACCACCACGGTCTTGCCCATCAGGGGCCGTTTTTCAACCCACTGCAGGCGATCCCGCAGGCCCACCACCTCACCGACCACGATAATCGCGGGAGCCTTGATGCCCGCCGCACGAACCGCACCCTCGATGGTCGCCAGGGTGCCGGTGACGGTCTGCTGAGCGGCGGTCGTCCCCCAGCGCACCACCGCCACCGGTTTGTCCGGCGACATGCCGTGGGCCGTCAGCTGCCGCGTGATGTAGGGCAGGTTTTTAACCCCCATAAAGAACACCAGGGTACCGATACCCCGCGCCAGGGCTTCCCAGTCGATGCTGGAAGCTGTTTTGGCAGGGTCTTCGTGCCCGGTGACAAAGGCCAGGGTGGAGGTTAAATCCCGGTGAGTCAGTGGAATCCCGGCATACGCCGGCGCGGCGATGGCGGAGGTCACCCCGGGGACCACCTCGTAGGCGATCCCGGCCGCCACCAGGACTTCGGCCTCCTCACCGCCGCGCCCGAAAATGTATGGGTCTCCCCCCTTGAGGCGCGCCACCACGGCGCCCCCGGCCGCCTTGGCCACCAGCAGGGCGTTGATCTTGTCCTGGGGCAGGGTGTGATCGCCGCCTTTTTTACCCACGTAGATGAGCTCGGCGTCCGCGCGCGCGAACTGCAGCAGCGCCGGAGATGCCAGGTAGTCGTAGATAACGACATCGGCCGCGGCAATGCACTCACGCCCCTTGACCGTTATCAAGCCCGGGTCGCCGGGTCCGGCGCCGATCAGGTAGACTTTAGCCTGCATGCGTCAATGGCCTTCCTGTTTCAGTTTGTCCAGAATCTCTTTGGCCCCGAGCGCCAGCAGGTGCTCCGCCAGGTGAACACCGACGGTTTCAGGCGCGGCGGCCGAACCGCTGAGGGTTTGCCGGATGAGCGTCCCGCCGTCGATCTCCGCCACCAGACCGGTTAACGAAAAAACGGCGCCGGCGAGGCTGCCGTGGGCCGCAATGGGCACCTGACAGCCGCCTTCCAGGCGTTTCAGAAAGGCCCGCTCCCCGGCGACCACCGTGCGGGTCGCCGGATCGTCCAATGTCGCCACCAGCGGCGCGATGCGGGGGTCCTCCCGCCGCACCTCGATGCACAGCGCCCCCTGCCCCACGGCCGGCAGCATCACCTCCGCGGGAAGGTATTCGCTCACCCGCTCGGCCATCCCCAGGCGGTGCACCCCGGCCGCGGCGAGAACGATGGCATCCAGATTTTCGGACGTCAGCTTGCGCAGGCGGGTGTCGAGATTGCCCCGCAGGGTCCGGATCCGCAGGTC
>JBAPYE010000596.1:0-20164 GCA_049284575.1 Desulfobacterales bacterium | reverse complement strand
GGCTTCTCTTGTGCCAGTCCTTTGAAATGATGCCTAAATCGGTTTCTGAGAGCTGGAGCCGGGCCGCTTGGCAGGGGGAATTGTCGGGATTTTTTACACGCTGTAAAATCGGCTTATCACGGCCGGCCGACCAGCGCCGCTTTCCCCTCGGATCAAATGTCCTCCGCCCCCCCATCGCCGCCGGTCGGTCCATGCCCCGCTTCTGGCGGCAAATCGTCCGCCGCTCAGCTGCCGAAAGGCAGCAGTGCCTGGAGCGACCAGAAAAACAGGATGATCAGGGCGATTGATATGCCCACCACGATCAGCGCCTGGCTACGGGGCAGGCCCAGCCCGCGGGTCATACCGGTCCCGATCAGCCACCACTTCCAGAGTTCGGCGATGATGACGAAGCTTTGAATCCAGGAGGCCAGCAGGGTGATCCCGGCCGCCAGGGCGTAAATAGTGAAAACCCGCTGGAAGGCAAACTCCCGGCCCCGCATCAGAATGATGATCAGCCAGCCGGCGGCGGCGGCGATAAGGTTCATGCCCACGGCGTTGGCGAAATAAATCAGCCCCAGGCGCACCGGGTGCGGCACCGGCTGGCCGATCAGGCTGGCCCCGGCATGGAGGATGCTGGAGACTGCCAGAAGGCCCAGGGGGCGGCTCCAGCCATCATCCGGCGGCAACTCGCTCAAAACGGCGCGCGGGTTGGTCAGCAGGCGGCCCAGGGTCGCCAAGTAGAAGCGCAGGGAAAAGGCGGGCCGGAAGGTCACGGCCTAAAACACGCCCAGCTGGCAGAGGATGCCCAGCAGCAACATGATCAGAGTCAGGATGAAAAACAGCCTGCGCTCGGCCTGCCGGCTGAAGTAGATCCGACCGTCGCGGCGTATCACAGCGCGGGCGGGTTTTGGCGGCGTGTTGATCTCAGGTGGCGTCATGGCGGTTTCCTCTTTCCTGCTGGCTTCGGTGGTCCTGGGCCCTTCGGATTTTCTCCTCCAGTCCCTGTTTTTTTTCAAAGGCCTCCTCGACCTTGACCAGCAGCTCCCCGATGTCCGAGGGCTTGGTCAGGTAGTCGGTGGCACCGCATTTCAACCCCTCCACAGCCGATTCCAGGGTGCCGTGGCCGGTGAGCATGATGACCTCCACCAGGGGGTGGCGCCCTTTGATCTCCTTTAGCGTGGCAATCCCGTCCATGCCGGGCATTTTTACGTCCAGGATGACCACGTCAACGGTTTTTTCGCCGAGCGTGCTGATCGCCCCCGCCCCGCTGGCGGCTGTCAGGACCTCATAGCCCTTCTTGTCCAAGACTTTCCGAGTGGTGACCAGAAACCGCTCCTCGTCATCCACCAGCAGTATCGTCGGTTTTTTCATCAACAGGTCTCCCGGTTGGGTTGAGCCGGCGGCGCCGGCAACAGCCGATGTCCCCTGTCCGTGGCCGGTCGCGTGGGCCGCGGAGCCGCCAAACCCGATGCGGCCCCTCAGGTCGGGATCGCGGGCAGTTCGATCACAAAGGTGGTCCCTTCGCCGGGCGTGCTCTCAACCGTCATGTGGCCGCCCAAGTTCTGGATGATGCCGTAGCAGACCGAAAGTCCCAGGCCGGTGCCTTTGCCCACCGGTTTGGTGGTGAAAAAGGGCGAGAAGACTTTGTCCAGGTTCTCCGCGCTGATCCCGCAGCCGTTGTCTCTGACGAGCATGCGAACGCGGCCGTTGTCACCAGTTTCCGAGATGACGGTCAGTTCGCCGCCCATTGTCCCGTGGCGCTCGATGATGGCGTCCATGGCGTTGTTGAAGAGGTTCAGCAGCACCTGCTGGAGCTGGGAGGGGTCTCCGTGGATATAGAGTGGCCCGTTCTGGATGTCCTGATGGATGGCGATGCCTTCGACACTGGCCTTCTTGGCCACCATCTCGATAATTTCAGGAATGAACTTCTGGATGTCGAAATCCTGGACCGCAGCCTCGCTTTTGCGGCCGAACCTTAAAATGGCATGGGTGATCTTCGAACAGCGGTCGATCTGAAGCGATATCTGGCGGATGGAGTCCTCGACATCCTTCAGATCATCTGATTCCGGCAGCTGACCGGAGGCCTTGAGCTCCGATATGATGGTTTCGATCAGGGCCTGTTCGCTTTTCATGACCTGCAGCGGGTTGTTGATCTCATGGGCGAATCCGGCCGCCATTTCCCCCAGCTCGGACAGGCGATGGGCGCGGATCAGCTGCTCGTTCAGCTGATTTTTTTCGCGGTCGGTGCGCTGGATGCGGGCCACGATGCGATCGGTCAGATAAAAGGCGACTCCGATGATGATCGCCCCGCCGAGCAGTGAGATCAGAATGATCATATTGGCGGCGGTGCTCAGGGCCTTGAAGGCGTCGGCTTTTTCCTGGCGCACCACCAGCAGCCAGTTTTTGTTGGTCAGGCGGGTGGTGGCATACACATATTCGTTCCCCTGGCTGTCGGTTTCGATGAAAATCCTGACCCCCTGATCTTCCACCGGATACCAGCTGAAATCGGGATCCGGCTGCATGAGACGACCGCCCGAGCGGCGTTCCGTCTGAAAGGTGCCCTCGGCGCTGAGCAGAAAGGCCTCACCGGTTTTGCCGATCCGCACCCGCCCCGCCAGTTCGTTGAACATCTGGGTGTCGATGGTTGCCCGGACGACCCATTTCGACGGGTTTTCCGGGTGGGCCAGGGCGATGACAAAGTGGGGCACCTGGCGGTAGCCCAAAAAAATATCGCTGATGTAGACCCCTTTTTCCATCACGGATTTGAACCAGGGCTCATCCCGATAGCTTTTCCATTTGAGCTCAAACGGCCCCTGGTAGGCGACGTGCATGCCGGTTTCGTCGAAAACCCCCAGATCAACGAAGGCGTTGGAGCTCTGCTGAAGCAAGCCCAAGGTTCGCTTGAGGGTTTCGGGCTGGATGAGGCTCTCGTAGGTGTGGGTGTTGAGGACGAATTCGAGATCGTTGCGGCGCTCCTGCAGGAAGGAATCGATCATGTGGCGGTGGTCTTCGACGATGCGCGTGATGCTGGCGATGGTGGAGTTTTCCAGCGAGGTGGTGAAATGATAGTAGCCGATCCAAAGGGCTAAGATAAACGGACCGACCGGCATCAGGATCATGCTGGCCAGCAGGAGTCTCTTCATCGCCGCGTAATGGTGGTCTCTCGTCCTCATGTATCCTCGCTTCCCGCCGGCGCCGCCGGATCCTGTTCCTTGAGAACCTCGCGCACCACCCGCTTGAGTTCCTCGATACTGCCGCCCCTTTTTTCCACGAAGGCCGCCGCCGCCACTACGGCCGGACAATCATCATAGTCCCAGGTGAAGCTGTGAACCACAACGGGCAGCGACGGCATGGTCTGGCGCAGTTTTTCGAGAATGCCGACTTCGGGTTCGTCGGGCAGGTTGAGGTCCAAGATCAGGAGGTCCGGGGGCGGGTAGTGGTTGGCCCAGTTCAACACCTCCCGGCTGTTTTTCGCGAGGCGCACCCGATAGCCGACTGCTGCCAGCTCCCGTTTCAGAAATTCCCGGACGTGGCGATTGCGGTCTGCGACTAGAATCGTGATGCCCTTGTTCACCGGACCTCTTGTCGTTTGGATGTTGCAGCCGATGACCTCTTGAGCAACGGGTGTGCCAAACCCGGGGTTGCCGGGAAAGGATGTAACCGTTTAAAAATGAGCCTGTTTCTTTGCGATATCTGCCGTTCGGGAGGCACTGCGAAGATGACGCTGTCGGATATTTTTACACCCTGTAAAACCGGCAGGCCGCCCGGGGGTGCCGCTGGTCACCAGCGGCGAAGGCCTTGCCCGCTCCGGCTGAGGCCGAAGCCTGCCGGCAGGCGCTGAATCACGGCGTCGCCGCGCGCTCTGCGGACCTGCCGTTAATGGGCGGCTGCCAACCCGCTTCATTTTGAGGTTGACACACTCCCGGGGTTATTGGCATTTAGGAGACAGCGGCCATGCCGTCGGTTTCAAGAGGGGGGATCGTGTGATCGTTCTGCGGCAGCCGGAGCTCGGAGGAATCCCGCACCGCGGCCCTGGGGCGCTGCCGGGGCAGCCTCCGCGGCGGTGATGCCACGGCGCCGGTATAGTCCACCAACGGTGAAACCCATTGCAAAGGAGGTCCAGTATGCTGGCACGGCGAAGTTTTTTAAAGATTTCAGCCGGGATGGGAGCCCTTGCCATGTTGCACCTGGCCGGCCTGGGCGGACGCGGGGAGGGGGCGGCAGCGGAAAACGCCATCGACCTGCCCCCCCTGCCGTATCCGGAAAATGCGCTTGAGCCTTACATATCCGCCCGAACCATCGGCTTTCACTACGGCAAACACCACCGCGGGTATGTGGACAAGACCAACGGGTTCGTGTCCGGGAGCGGCTGGGCGGAACTGGATCTCGTCAGCCTCGTTCAAAAAACCGCGGAAAAACCCGAGCAGACGAGTATTTTCAACAATGCCGCGCAGGTGTTCAATCACAATTTCTACTGGCAAAGCATGAAGCCCGGCGGCGGGGGCGCGCCCGACGGGGCTCTGGGCCGCGAAATCAAGGGCGCCTTCGGCAATTATCAAGGGTTTGCCGCGGAATTTGCCGACGCCGCGGCCTCACAGTTCGGCAGCGGCTGGGCGTGGCTGGTCCGGGATGCAGGCGGCCTGAAGATTCTCAAGACCGCCAATGCCGATACCCCCATCGCACACGGGCTGAGGCCCCTGCTGACCATCGATGTCTGGGAGCACGCCTATTACCTCGATTACCAGAATCGCCGGGGGGATTACATCCAGGCGTTTCTGGACCACCTGGTCAACTGGGACTTTGCCGCGCAGAACCTGGGGTAGGGGGGTAACGACCAAAACCGGCGCCGCGGTTGGCGGCTGGCGCCGGTGTCGGAAAGGAAACGGGCGGTGATTTGCGGGCAGGGGCGATCCGGCGCCCGGCGAGGTGCTGCCGGACTTTGGCGCCGTTCAGGACCGTTCCCCTGACCGCCGCTGGCCGTTCGCTGCCGGTCAGGAACGGATCAGGGGCCGCTCGAGCATTTTTTCGTAGAGATCGATATAGTTCTGGGCGGTCACGGCGTGATTGAAGGCCGCGGCGCTCTGGATCATGATGCGTTCAATCTGGGCCGCACGGATGGCCGCGGGCTGGTTGAAAAAGCGCATGGCCTCGCGCGTGGCCCATTCCAGGCCGTTGGCGTCGTAAACCTCAAAGAGAAACCCGTTGCCGCTGTTGCCGGCGATGTCCAGGTGCCTGACGGTGTCGTGGATCCCGCCGGTATCGTGGGCCACCGGCAGGGCGCCGTAAATCGGGGCGATCATCTGGGGAAGCCCGCAGGGTTCGAAACGCGACGGCATGAAGATAAAATCCGCGGCGCCGTAGGCCAGGCGAGCCAGATCCTCGTTAAAATCGCAGATGGCGACCCGCCGGGCGAAATCATGGAAGCCGACGATGTTTTTGAAGGCGTTTTTGTAGTCGCCGCTGGCCACGAAAACGATCTGCAGGTGCTGCTGCCAGAACTCGGAAACGATGGTGTAGAGTGCCGCGGCCAGAAGCTCGCAGCCTTTCTGAATCGTGTCCAGGCGTGAGGGCCAGAAAAAAACCGGCGCCCGGGGGTCGGGGATCAGGCCGAGCCTGTTCTGCAGATAGTGCTTGTTGGCGGCCTTGCCCGTGACGTGGTCGGCGGGGCCGTAGCGCAGGTGCAGGGCCGGGTCCTCGACCGGGTTGAATGAGGGGTCGGGGGCGTTGAGGATCCCCAGCGCGCAGTCCGCGTAATACTTGTTGCTCAGCTCCTGCTTCAGCGGCTGGGATACGAAGCTGTGGCGGCCCTCGACGATTTCTCTGAGAAAGGTCGGGCTGACGGTGTTGACGAAGTGGGCCGCGAAAACCCCGCTAGCCAGCAGATCGACGGGGTTCTGCTCGCGGGTCTCCTCGTAGTCGTAGGCCATGTTCTCATAGAAAAGGTGCTGCCAGAAATAGGCCGCGTCGATGCCGCGGTCTTCGATCTGGGAGAGGAAGGTCTTCATGGTGTGGATGTTGTGGATCGTAAAGAGACACGGCGTGCCCATCTGCCGTGACATGGCCGGGATCAGGCCGGTCATCCAGTCGTTGCAGTGAATCAGGTCCGGGCGCACCCGGGGGACGATGTTGTTGATCACTTCGCGCTGAAAGGCCAGGGCGATTTTCATGTTTTCCCAGCCGTAGTTGGAGTAGACGTTGTGCATGTAGAAAAACGCGCGGTCTTCGGCCAGGTGCACGCGGTCGTCGGGCATAACCTGCCGGATCATCTTGAAATCTTTTTTCAGGAAATCGGGCAGCTGGTCGCTGTAGAGGCTGCGGTAATCGGGCATGGCCACGTGCACGTCGGCGCCCTGCTGATAGAGGGCGCTGACCAGGGCGGCCGAAACGTCCGCCAGGCCGCCGGCCTTGGCGGCCAGGTAGTTGGCCATGTTGCCCATGCCGTCTGGCAGATAGGTCACCTCGGGGGTGACGATCAGGATGCGTGGGTTGCGCGTGGCAGGGGCCATGGGGTGTGCTCCTTTCTGCGGTCCTGCCCCCGTTCAGGGACCAGGGGTGGCGGTCATGCCCAGGTGAGCAGGCCGGGCGTGAACTTCACCCAGTCGTCGGCCAGGGGGGACACCCGAACGGTGAACCCGTAGCGCCCGGCAATCCGGCACGCGATGCTGCAGGCATAAAGATAGCGGCCCTGCTCGTAGCAGGCGGTCATCTCCATCCGCTGGGTGAAGCTGTTGGCCAGGGCATCCACCGATTTGAACGGTCCGTAGTAAAGTTCGACCGCCACCTCCTCGGGCTGAAGCTCTCCCAGGTGCACCTCGGTGGTGATCCGAAACGCCTCCCCGACGCGAAACGGGTGAGACGCCGGCCGTTCGGGGGGGGCGATGACGATTGCCCCCCAGCGGCTGACCAGACGCTCCCGCTGGCGGGCCAAGGCCCGCGCCTCATGGGCGTCGTCGGCCAAGAGTTCGTTCAGGCGCCGCGCAGCGGGCAGGTAAAAGCGGTGCTGGTAGTTTTGGATCATCCGCAGGGCGCTGAAGTCCCGCATGACCATTTTCATGGCCTCCTTCATCATGCGCACCCAGCGCATGGGGATGTCGCCCTCGTCTTTTTCATAGAAGGTCGGGATCACGTCGTTTTCCAGCACGTTGTAGAGGGCCTGGCTTTCGATGGTGTCCTGGTAGCCCGGATCGTCGAAGTCTTCCCCGTCGCCGATTCGCCAGCCGCGGTTTTCGGCGTAGCCCTCGCACCACCAGCCGTCCAGGATGCTGACGTTGAGGCCCCCGTTGACGGCGGACTTCATCCCGGAGGTGCCGCAGGCCTCGAACGGGCGGCGCGGGGTGTTGAGCCAGACATCCACTCCCTGGAGCATCTGGCGGGCGATCCAGGGGTCGTAATCCTCCAGGAAGACGACCCGGTTTCTCACCGCCGGCCGGCGGCAAAAGTCGATCAGGCGCTTGATCAGGGCCTTGCCTTCGTTGTCCTTGGGGTGCGCCTTGCCGGCGAAGATGATCTGGATCGGTTGTTTTTCCGATGTCAGCAGCGCCTCCAGACGGTTGGCATCCTGCAGCAGGAGGTTTGCGCGCTTGTAGGTGGCGAAGCGGCGCGCGAAACCGATGGTCAGAATGCCCGGGTCCAGCACCGATTCCGCTTCGCGGATGGCCGCCATGGGGGCGTTGCGCCGCCGGTACTGCTTGACCACCAGTTCCCGGCAGGTGCGCACCAGCCGCGTGCGGCTCATCTCGTGGGTGCGCCAGAGCTCCTCCTCGAAAATTTCGTCGATCCGGTTGATGTTGGTCGGGTCGCGCGGCGGGAGGCTCCAGTCCGGCCCCAGGTAGCGGTCAAAAAGGGTTGAGATCCCCGAGGAGAGCCACGAGGGGATGTGCACCCCGTTGGTGATGTGGGTGATCGGGATCTCGTCTTCGGGACGGTCGGGCCAGATATGCGACCACATTTGACGCGCCACCTGGCCGTGCAGGTGGCTGACCCCGTTGCAGTACTGGGACAGGCGGATCGCCAGCACAAACATCGACAGCGGCGCGTTCGGCCCCGTGCCGGCGGCCTGGCCCCAGGCCAGCACCTGCTCTTCGGGCAGCTTCAAGCGCTGGGCGAGGGGGCGCAGCACCGGCCGCACCAGTTCGGCCGGAAATTCGTCGTGCCCGGCCGCCACCGGGGTGTGGGTGGTGAAGACCGTGGTGCGGGGTACGATCTCCAGGGCGGTTTCAAGGTCTACCCCGTAGCGCGAAATGGTTTGGACCAGGCGCTCGAGGCCGGCAAAGGCGCTGTGGCCCTCATTCATGTGGCAGACCGCGGGCGTGATGCCCATGATGGCCAGCGCCTGCATGCCGCCGATGCCCAGCAGGGCCTCCTGGGCCAGACGGATTCTGCCTTCTCCCGGATAAAGCCGGGCGGTCAGGTCGCGCACCGCGGGTGCGTTTTCCGGTAGGTTGGTGTCCAGCAGGAAGAGCGGGATGCGGCCGATCATCACCCGCCAGACGGTGGCGAGGATCTCGCCGTCGGGGCCGGCCACCGACAGCCGGATGTTCTCGCCGTTGACTTTCGCGTGCCGCAGCGGGATGGTGTAGAGATCGGTCTCCGGGTAGGTCTCCTGCTGCCAGCCGTTTTGGTCCAGGTATTGGTGGAAATAGCCCTGGCGGTAGAGCAGGCCGACCCCCACCAGGGGCAGGGCCACGGCCGAGGCCGCCTTGAGATGATCCCCGGCCAGGATGCCGAGACCGCCCGAATACAGGGGCAGGCTCTCGTGAATGCCGAACTCCATGGAGAAATAAGCGATGCCGCTTTCCGGCCCCAGGGGTGAACTGGAATTGTCGACCGGGGCCAGGACGCGTTTTTCAAAGCGGTCCCTGACCTGGTTGAGGTGGCTCATAAAGCTCTTGTCGTGGGCCAGGTCCTCCAGCCGGTTCTGGGAGACCCGGGTCAGAAAGACCAGCGGGTTTTCGTTGGATGTGGCCCAAAGGCGCGGGTCGATGCGCCGGAAAAGATCCACCGCATCGCGCTGCCAGCTCCACCAGTAGTTGCGGGAGAGGGTTTCAAGAAAAGCGAGCGCCGGGGGAATGGTCGGGTAAACTTGAAAGGTCTGAAAAAGCCCCATGATGGTTCCTTATGTATTTAGCGGTGCGTCTTGACACGCCTGCGCGTCGGAAATGCCCGGGTGCACGGCGCGAGTGCGATACTATTCGGCCGCAAAGGGCGCGCCCTTGAGGGGGGGCGCCTGCCCGCGGCCGAAGCCCTCCAGGCGCTCCTTACCCCACGGGTGCAACGCCCGTAATGGGGTCTCTTTTAGTCGCTTGTGGCTGAAAGGTCAAGCCCGGGGCCGCCTCAGACGCAGAGCTTGCGCCAAACCCGCAGCAGTTCGCTGACGCCCCAGGCCTGGGCGTCGCAGCCCCGCGGGGTGTGGGGGGCATCGCCATCCATGATCTCGGGCATCTGGGCGCAGCAGCCGCGGTTCAGCAGGCGGGTGCTGCTGGCCAGCCAGGCCCGGGCGGTGGCATGCCCCGGCCGGCCGTAGGTCAGGGCCCAGGCTTCGCAGAAGCTCGGAAACACCCAGGTCCAGGCCGTGCCGTTGTGGTAGGCGGGCTTGCGGCGGGTGTCCTCATCGCCGCGGTAGTGTCCCTGGTAAGGGTTCTGGGGGTTGTTGAGCAGCCGGCCCTGGTGCACAATCTTGTGCGGGCGGGAAACCGGCCGGTCCGCCAGGCTGCGGATGGCCCCCGGTACCAGCAGGGTTTCGCAGGCCGCCAGCACCCGGCGGCAGGCCTCGGGTGCAGACAGCGCGCCCAGGGTCAGGGCGAAAAGCTGGTTGGGCCGCAGGGCATCGTCGATTTCGGCCCGCTGCGGCGGCGTGCCGGGCTCGGCGTGCAGGCAATCGGCCAGATAGCCGTGGTTTTCCAGCCAGAAATGGCGCTGCAGCCCGCGGCGGACGCGGGCCGCGGTTTTTTGCCAGGGGCCGCCGGCCTCGCCGGGGTCGATGCGCTCTAAAACACCGAGCGCGGCGTACCACAGGGCCTGAATTTCAACGGGATAGCCGGCCCGCAGGGTTCCGGCCGGGAAATTGGTGTCCATCCAGGTAAAGTGGCCGGGGCTGAAGAGCAGGCCGGAGTCGCCGTCCATCCGGACGCCGTTGGGGGCGCCGGCCATCAGGGCGGCGCCCAGGGAGAGCAGCACCTCCCGCAGGCTGCGGCCGCCGCAGTCGGTTTCCAGAAACCGCCGATTCCTTTGTTTGCGGAGCAGGTCGCCGCAAGCCACCACAAACCACAGCGGCGCGTCGGAGGTGTCGCGGTTGCCGGCGTCGTTTCCGCGGATCATGTTGGGCAGGGTGCCGTTTTCGGCAAACTGCCCGAATTGGCGCAAGACGGCTGTCGCCGCGGCGGTTTTACCGGCGGCGATCAGCCCGCGGACGACGATCAGGGCATCCCGACCCCAGTCCAGAAACCAGGGGTAGCCTGCAATCACGGAAGATAGCGCCCCGCGCTTGACGACGAAGTGGTCCAGGGCGCTGGAGAGGGCCTCGGCCAGCGGCCAGCGCAGCGACAGGTCCTGGGACGGCGGCAAAACCGGCGGCTTGGCCTCCGGGGCGGAGCGTGTCCGGGCTGCGGCCGTCAGTTCGACCTGATCGCCGCCGGTCAGAAAACAGGAAAAATAGCCGGGGCTGAAAAGATCCGAGTCCGGGTCCAGGCCGCGGCTGGCTTCCAGCGGGCGGTGAACCATGTAGGTCCATTCCGGTGCGGCCGTGAAGCGACCGCCGGGCAGGTGGACCGACAGGCTGTGGCCTTCGACGGGCGCGAAACGAAATCCGTCGGGAGCGGCCTCTACGGCGGCCGCAAAGCTTTTCTCGGGACCGGTGTAGGCCTTGGTGGTGTCGTGGAAACTGCGGTCTTCGACGTCCGGCCGCAGGATGAGCTCCACCGGGCGCAGGTCGTCCAGGCGGGCCGCTTTGCCCCCGGCGGGCAGGCGTTGAAAGCTCAGGCGGACGCGGTTTTGCAGGGGAGGCATCTCCACGCTCAGCGCCAGAAAAACGTGCTGGCCCTGTCCCGTCGGGACGTGAAAGTGCCACGTGCCCCGGTTGGGCGCCTCCAGGCGGAACTGGTGCAGGCAGTCGAAGCTCAGGGCCTGGGAGTAGCCCTGGAAAACCAGCCAGCCCCGGCAGCGGGTGAAGAGCACCCGCCGGTCCTCGGGCACCGCGGGGTCGAGGTTGGCGGCCAGGATGGCGTCATAGCGGCTTTCCAGCCGGCCCCACATCACCGGCAGGTGGGTCATGCCGCCGCGGCCATTGGTGGCCAGAAAAAGGGGCTGCCGCCGGCGGATTTCGGTGTGGCTGAAAACCCGCATGACGGCGGCGTCCTGCGCCGCGGCCAGCTGCAGCAGGGGGCCCTGGGCATGGGTACTGCGGCCGGGGCTGAAAACCGTCAGCTTGAGCTTTTGGCGTTGGTGCCGCCGCGGCGTGGGCAGGGGGGCAAAGAGGGCGAAGTGGGTTTCAGCCTGCTGCTGGGGAAGGCTTTTTTCGGCGGCAAGGGTCCGACCGTCCTGGATGATGCGGGCATGAAAGGCGGTTGCCGCGCTGACCAGCAGGAAATGGCCGGGGGGCAGCATGACCATGCGGCGGCAATCCGTCGGCCACTGCCAGCGGGTGATCCGGGGCGGGGCGCCGGCGGGGGAGACCTCAAGGCAGAACCCGGCCGGATCGGCGGCCAGGCGGGCGGCCGCGGCATCGGGGTCGAAGCTGCCGAGATCGGCCGTTTCGGCTAAAATTTGGCGGACCTCCAGGGCCTTGGCCCGCAGGCACTGGTGCGCGACGCGATCCGGGAGCTCGAGAGGACGCGCGCGGCGGTGGTCGATCTGCGCCAGGTCGGCCGGGTCCGGGCTCAGGCACATCACCTGGCCGGCGGCCAGGGGCAGCAGCCGACGGGTGGCGGTTTCCCGCACCACCACCCGCTCGCCGCTGAGCAAATCGACCCACTCGGCGGCCGCGACCTCGGCCTGGTGCGGGTTCCAGCCGGCGGTGACCGGCTGCCGGTCGTCGAGGTTGGCCGCCACTATCAGGGTTCGGCCACTGGGACGGTGGCGGCGGCGCATGACGATGACGTCGCCGTCACCTTGCTGCAGCATCTTGAGGTCGACTTCGGCGTGAAATGCCGGGTGGGTTTTCAACAGGTCGCTGAGGCGTCGGATCCAGTCGACCTGGTTGGGCACGGCGCCCCAGTTGAGGCTTGGCGCCTCGTGGACGATGATCTTCTCGGCGGCATACCACTCGACGCCGTTGGCAAAGCCGAAGGCCCCGTGGTCGGCTAGCAGCGCGCACAGGGCGGTGCGCATGCGGGCGTAGATCGGCGAGCGGGCGGCCAGGCGGTTGTTGTCGTGGGTTTCGGCAAAATGCACCATCAGGCCGTCGCTGCGGCTGATGTCCAACGGCTCCGGCAGGTAGTACTCGATCTGCCCGCGGGTGTAGTTCTGAAACAGCTCGGAGTAGGCGGCGTCGAAATTGGCGCGGCTGAGGATCTCGCGGGTGACCGACAATTTGCCCCCCAGGCCCTCCAGCAGGAAGACGGTGTCGGCAAACTGGCTGCGCACGCTGGCCACGATGTAGCGCCAGGCCTCAACCGGGATCATGTAGCCCGCGTCGCAGCGAAACCCGTCGACGCCGCGGCGGCACCACTGCAGAAACACGTCGGCCATGTAGCGCCACAGGTCCTTGTGGCTGAAATCCAGCCGGGTCAGGTCCTCCCAGCGCACGCCCCAGGCCCCGGGCACCTCGATGCGGCCCTCTGGGTCGCGCGCCAGCCACTCGGGGTGGGTTTCGTGCAGGCTGGCGGCCCAACCGGTGTGGTTGATGGCGACGTCCAGGTAGATCCGGGCGCTGCGCGCGTGAACGGCGTCCACCAGCTCGATGAACTGCTCCAGGGGGGTGGCCTTGGGGTCGAATTCCGCCAGGGCCGGATCGACCTCGGTGAAGCTCAGGGCGGCATAGGGGCTGCCGAAGCGGCCCATGCGGGCATAGGTGGTCGGGGTGGGGTGGATCGGGAGCAGCTGCAGGATCCGACACCCCAATTCCCCCACAATGAAGTCCAGTTCACGGATCAGATCGCGAAAGGTCCCCGATGGCGGAATGACCGTGTAGCGGTCCTGGTCCAGGGTTGCGATGCAGTCGCGGCGGGACGGGTCCGGCTCAAACTGGCCGCTTTTGTTGGGGCCGAACTGGCGCACGAACGCATTGTAAATGATGTTGGCGGCGCAGGATTCGGCCGGGGCGACGTTGACCACGGTGTTGTCGCCGGGGGGCCAGACCGGCTCGCTGGCGCCGGCGTCCAGGAAAAAACACTTGGCCTGGAAATGACCCACCTCGCAGAGGGGCAGGGTCAGCCGGAAGCGGCCCGGGGCCACCGGCTGCAGGGGAATGTCAAACCAGTCGCGCGCCAGGGGCGGGAGATCGCGGGTGACCGCTTGGATAATCTGCCGGCGGGCGATGTCGGCATGCCCGATGTTGGTCCGCACCCAAGCGCTGCCCGGGGCGTCGGGGGGGGCGGTAAGCTCGAAGGTCAGGGCGTCGCCCCGAAAACAGAGCAGGTGCCGGCCGGGTGCCGGCACCTGGTTGATCTTGCTGGAAATGTTCATGAACGCTGCACCTGCGCTCCTGTGGGGTGAGCGCCGAAAAAAATGTCACATCGGGTTTATGCCGGGCGGGGGGTAATAATTCAGCCCTTCCAGAGATCCACGTCGATCAGTCCCAGCCGTGCGGCCTGACGCACCAGGTCGATGGTGCCGTGCAGGTCGAGCTTTTTCATGATATTGGCCCGGTGGTTCTCCACTGTTTTGGGGCTGATGAACAGGCGCTTGCCGATTTCGCGGGTGGTAAAACCCTCGGCCAGCAAACGCATGACCTCCTGCTCCCGGGGGGTCAGCCGCGGGTGGGGCGAGACGGCTGCGGCGGGGGATGTGACGGAAGGCTGGAGCAGGTTTTCGACCACCTGGGACGACAGGCTGCTGTCCAAGAAAATTTCGCCGCGGGCCACTGCCGCCAGCCCTTTCAAAAGCCCGTCCGAGGCTGATTCCTTGACCATGTAGCCCCGCGCGCCGGCCTGGAAAGCTGTGGCGATGTATGTGATCTTGCTGTGCATGCTGATGATCAACACCCGGCTTTCGGGCAGCAGTTTGGCCAGGTCGCGGGTCAGTTCGATCCCGTTTTTATCCGGCAGCGAGACATCGACGATGATCACATCGGGCCGCAACTCGGCCGCCAGCTGGATGCCGGTGCGGGCCGTGTCGGCTTCGCCGACCATGCGATAGCGCGGCTCACGGCCGATGATGGTTTTGAGCCCCTCGCGAAACAGCGGGTGGTCGTCGATGATCAGGATGGTGGTTTTTTGATCCACGCTGCCCCCGTGTGACCCGTGGCTTCGTGCGGGCCCGTCACAATGTCGCGATCACCGAGTTGCAGGTATCCTCAAAGCAGGTCGATGCCTGCTTGTCCGCCTCGGGGTCGTTTTCCCAGCGCTGCCCGTCGATCAGGTAGCGGAACTGGATCTCCCGGTCGGTGGGCAGATCAAGGGTCAGGGTGAAGTCCCCGTTTTTGAGCCGCTTGAAGGGCAGCGCCTCGCGGTCCCAGTCGTTCAGTTCGCTGACCAGATGAACCGTCCGGGCCTCGGGCGCCATGGCCGCCGGCAGCCGGAATGTGACCTTGCAGATCGGCTTGTTTTTGAGAAACTGTTTTTTGATGCTCACAATGCCTCCTTTCCCGTTTGCCGGGAGTGAGGGCCTCGGCAAAAAATAAGGTGGGGCCTCGGTAAAAAACAACACCCCCGCGTGGGCGCCTTGCAGGCCCGCCCAAAGCCGGCGCCATTTTACGGCGCTCTTTCGGCCGTTGCTTTATTTGACCGAGGTTTCGATTTTAAGACCGTATTTGTCGATCCTGGAGTGCAGGGTCGGCCGCGAGAGACCGAGCAGTTTGGCCGCCCGCGAGCGGTTGCCGCCCGTGAGGTTCAGCGCTTCACTGATCAGGATGCTGGCAAAACGGTCGATGCAGGCATCGAACAGGTTTTTTTGGCTTTTGGCGGTCAGGGCTTCGACCGCCCACCTGCGAAGGGCCTGATCGGTGGTGCCCGTGGTTTCGGACGGGTCGCTGCTCTGACCCCCGCCGCGAAGGGCCAAGTCGATGTCTTCGGGGCTGATGGGTGCGCCGCGGTTGAAGATCAGCAGCTTTTGAATGGTGTTGCTGAGTTCCCGGATATTTCCCGGCCAGGGGTAGGTTTTCAGGCCTCCCGTGGCTTCCGGGGTGATGCCGGGGTTTTCAACTCCCAGGCTGTTCCCGTGACGGGAAAGAAAATATTCCGTCAAGAGCGGGATATCGTCAACGCGCTCCCGCAGCGGCGGCAGCCAGATGGTGACCACCTTGAGCCGGTAGTAGAGATCTTCGCGGAAACGGCCTTCAACCAGGGCGGCTTCCAGGTCGCGGTTGGTGGCGGCGATGATGCGCACATCGACCGCGATGGGTTCTCCGCCCCCCAGTCGTTCTATACTCTTTTCCTGAAGCAGGCGCAAGATTTTTGCCTGGATGCTGAAAGGCATGTCGCCGATTTCATCGAGAAACACCGTTCCGCGGTGGGCCTGTTCGATTTTGCCCACCCGGCGGTGGGCGGCACCCGTGAAGGCGCCTTTTTCGTAGCCGAAAAGTTCGCTTTCCAGCAGGTTTTCGGGTATCGCCACGCAGTTGATGACCAGGAAGGGGTTGGCCGCGCGCAGGCTGTGCTGGTAAATCGCCCGGGCGACCAGTTCCTTGCCGGTGCCCGATTCTCCGCGAATCAGTACGGTGGCATCCGATGAGGCCACCCGGCCGATGGCCTTGTAAACGTCCTGCATGGGTTTGCTGCGGCCGATGATGGCCTCCCGCGCGGTCTGCTCGATGCCCCCGTTCATGATCACCGGTGAGCGCATGAAGTGCCCGGCTGCAATGGCTTTCTGGATCACCGCGAGCATGTCGGGAATGTCGAACGGCTTGAGAATGTAATCGTAGGCCCCCATTTTGGTGGCCTCGATGGCGGTTTCGGTGGTGCCGAAGGCCGTCATGATGATCACCGGCAGCTTGGGCTCGATGCGCTGGATCTGCAGAAAGGTCTGCAGCCCGTTCATGCCGGGCAGGCGCATATCGAGGATCACCAGGTCGGGGCTCTGCTGGGCGACCAGCTTTACCCCGGCCTCGCCCGAAGGGGCCGTCTGGACGGCGTAGTCTTCTTCCTTGAGCAGTTTTTCGAAACTGCGCCGCAGCTGGTCGTCGTCGTCAATGATCAGGATCTTGTCCACGGCGGTTGTCCTCATCCGGTCTGGGCGGGCAGGGTAATCGTGAAGGCCGTGCCCCGGCCTTCCCAGGACTTCAGGCCCAGCCAGCCCCCGTGCTCTTCGATGATGCGGGCGGCGATACTCAGGCCCAGCCCCGTGCCCTCCTCCTTGGTGGTAAAGAAGGGCTGGAAGATCCGGTCTCTGAGCGTCTCGGGGATCCCGGGACCCTCGTCTTGCAGACAGATGACCACCTGCTGCCGGTTGTCGCTGCGCTGCAGTTTCTCGGTGATGCGGATGGCGCCGCCGGCGGTCATGGCCTCGCAGGCGTTGACGATTAGGTTGACGAGGACTTCCTTGAGCTGCTCGGGGTCGGCCTGGATCTCGGGCAGCGGCTGCTGGCGCTCGACGCTGATCCGGACGTTGTTGGAGGTCAGGCGATGGTGCAGCAGCTGGACCACCAGATCCACCACATCCGAGGGGCTGACCTGCTGCATCTTGAGCTTTGGCGGGCGCGAGAACTCCAGGAAATTCTGGACGATGGTCTCGATCTGGTCGATTTCCTCGGAGATCACCTTGAAATCGTCGCGCTGGGTTTCCGAGAGCGCCAGCGTGCGGTCCAGGGAGAAAAGCCGCATCTTGACCGAGGTGAGGGGGTTGCGGATGCTGTGGGCCATTCCGGCCGCCAGCTTGCCGACCATGGCCATTTTCTCGGTCTGCAGGAGGTGCTCGCGGCTTTTTTCAAGTTCGCTCTGCGTCTGGTCCACGTTTTCGATCAGGCCCCGCACCTTGAGGCTCAGGGCCTTGATTTCGTTTCCAGGGGGGGGCGGGCGGCTCTCACGGTCGGCCTCGCGCATCAGTTCGCGGACCGGTCCCAGAATGTGTTTGGCCAGGATAAAGGCCAGCAGCAGCACCATCAAGAGCGCCAGCCCCATGGATGAGACGGCGGTCACCCGCAGGTTTTGGGCTTGGGCCTGGCTGGCGGTCCGGGTGCGTTTGATCTGCTGGGTGTGCAGCGCCTTGTAGTTCTCGCAGAGGCCGAGCAGCCGGAAAAAATTTCCCCGCACCTGCCGGTGAAGCCTGGCACCGGCTTCGCGCCGGCCCTCGCGGTAATGATCGATCACCTGGTCCTTGGCGCTGACGTAACGGCCATATTCGGTTTCGATCGCCGTGATGGCCTGCCGCTGTTCCGGGTTTTGGGCGGTGGCGCGGGCCTCCTTGAGGGCCTGTAGAAATATCTGGCGGTATTCGCCCAGCTGGCGAAGCCAGTCGGGGTCCCCGTCGAGAAAGTAGTAGGAGACAAAACCCTTCTGGTTGACCAGGGCGGTTTCCAGGGTTTCGGCGGTCTGGTAGGCGGCGATGTTTTTGGTGATGATGGTCGCCAGCAGGGCGTCCATGCGGTAAGTGTACCAGACCATGACATAGCCGCCGGCAGCGGTGATGGCCGCAATCAGGGCGAGGATCAGGTAAATTCTGGTACGCAGGCTGAAGCGGTTTTGCATGGCGGTCCTTAGGACTTGGGGCGGTCAGAATGGTCGGATCCAGCCCCGGCATTTACCCATAGGGGCAAGGTTGAAGGGTGCTAATCGCGTTGAAAACAGTTTAGTTTGATTTGATTATTGATTCATGGTAGTTACGCCTAAATTAGTATTCACCTGCGATTGTCTCCCAAACGGTGGTGGCGTGATGCCCCGGAAACCACCATCAACGCAACGCCGATGAGCGGCCGGTGACGTTCAAGCGCCCACCATCGGATCGTCTTGGAGCAGGAGGTTATCAGTGAAAAATTACCTTGTCAAAGACCTGGTGGTGCCGATTTCGGAGTACGCCGCGGTCCCGGAGGACGCCACCCTTTTCGAGGCGGTGCTGGCCCTGGAGAAAGCCCAGGAGCAGTTCAATCAAAACCGGTATTCCCATCGTGCCGTTCTGATTCTGGACAAGCAAAAAAAAGTGGTCGGCAAACTCAGCCAGATGGACTTCCTTGGTGCCCTGGAGCCCCGGGATGCCAACCTGGAGCAGATCCGCAACTTCAAGCAGTTCGGGTTCTCGCGCAAGGCCGTCGCCCTGCAGCAGGAGGAGTATCTCAAGTCCTCGCCGCCGATTCTGGACTTTTATTCCAAAGCCGCCCGCAAGAAGGTCACGGAATACATGCAGCGTCCCACGGAAGGGGAGTACGTGGATGAAAACGCCTCCCTGGACATGGCCCTGCACCAGTTGACCGCGGGCGCCAACCTCTCCCTGCTGGTCACCCGGGGCGCCGAGATCGTCGGTGTGCTGCGCCTGTCCGATGTGTTTGCCGCCGTCTACCACTCCATGAAGGAATCCGAATCACAAAAAACGCTTGGGGAAACGCAATGAAAGAACTGGCTAAACTTTTGGACCGGATCGTGCAGCGGGTCAACATCAATCTCCGGGAGCTGGAGTTCGATGTCAACCCCCTGGTGAGCAAACTCATTCCCGCCGGGCAGATGACCAAGTTCTATGCCTTCTACGGGATCACCCCGCATCATGCGTTGAACCTGGTGTTCAAACATTCCAATCTCTCCGGCAGTTATTTTCTGGGCAAGGTTCGCGTGACCAACTCGCTGCTCTACAAAAGCGATATCCGCGGGGATGAATTGAAAAAAAACGGCGATCTCTTCCAATACCAGGATTTCAATATTCCGGTGGACCAGGACGAAGAGATCAGCATCGAAGACAGCTTTCTGATCAAAACCCTGGTGCACAACTACTCCCACGATCCGGAGACCCTGGAGACCTTCTTCATCAAGGACACCGTTTCCATTCACTACGCCAATATTCACGGCTCGCCTTCCGACGGCAGTTTTCTGGGGCCCTTCGCGACGGTGGACCTCACCACCATCCGCGACTGTGTCATCGGCGCTTACTCTTACGTGCAGGCCGGGGAGGTCAGCCACCTGAATGTCGATCCGGGAACGGTCTGGGTGAGAAAGCCGGGGGACTTCAATTTCATGTACCGCTACCCCCTCGGCCAATTGAGCAACTACGTCTATTTTGCCGCCGGCAGCCCGCCCCAGGGCGTGTTCATGGATTTTTTGGAAGACCGCAAGGAGGCTTTTGAGCGGGTCTTCAACGTGGTCAACATCGAAACCCCGGAGTCGGTTCCGGCGAGTGCCTCCCTGGACCGCTTCGCGGTGATCAAACCCAAAACCAAGATCGGTGAAAACGTGCTGGTGGCGCAGCGGGCCTTCCTGCAGAATTCGGTGCTTGGAAAGGGCGCCAATGCCCAGGAAAACTGCTACATCATCAACGCCAAACTCGAGGGCAACAACGTCACTGCGCACGGGGCCAAAATCATCGAGGCGGACCTGGGCAAGAACGTGTTCGTGGGATTCAACTCTTTTCTCAGGGGGCGGCCGGGCGCCAGGATCACCATCGGCCAGGAAAGCGTCATCATGCCGCACACGATCATCGATGTCCGCAAACCCTTGGCCATTCCGCCCGGCCATCTGGTCTGGGGGTTGGTCCGGAGCCCCCAGGACCTGCAAACCAACAGCATGTCGCTTAAGGACTTTTCAAAGATCGATTCACGGATGTGTAAAGGTGCTATGCTATTCGAGGGCAGCGGTGGCAGCTTCGTATCGGGGTTCCAGGAGCGGATCCATCACATTCTGGAGGCCAACGGGGCCTTTTTCGACGGCAAGCTCAAGCGGGGGCACGCCCAGCGCAACCAGAACATCTCCTTTAACACCATCCAGCCCTATCCGGAAGGGGACAAGGCGGGGTTGTATCCCACCATCATCATCCAGCCATAAAAAAACCGTCGGCCCGGCCGCTCTCCAGACGCTAGGCCGACGGTTCCCTCATTTGAAAAAATTCAACAGTGCATGCAGGTTGCTCATGGGATGCGGCGGGCAGCCGGGGATGAACAGATCCACCGGCAGCAGGC
>JBAPYE010000595.1:0-4870 GCA_049284575.1 Desulfobacterales bacterium | reverse complement strand
GCGCCGGATTTTGGTTCGTCACCCAGGCACATTCGCCGGTGCATATCGGGATATGTGCCGGCGAATGTAACGCCGGTGACGGGCCAAAAGACAAGCAAGATGTGCAATTATTTCTTGCCGAGACCCTCAGGTCATCAGCAATTTGAGCATTTCAATCTGCTGCAGGTTGAGGGACTCGAACTGAACCCCGAACCCGTTGGCATCCCGCCGCACCACCTTTCCGCTGACACTCAGATGGTTGCGGAGGTTGGCCGATGAAAAGTTCATCTGGATAATCTCCCCGAGCGTGATGGGGTCCTGGGTTTCAATGTAGGCGCCGCCCAGGCTGATGTTGCGCACAAAATTCTGGCAGGACCAGTCGTTGATATCATAGTCCACCGCCACCATGCAGTTGAAGCGTGGAAAACGCCGCAGGTCGCGGCCCTGGCTTTCGGACTCGTCCTTGCGTTTCTGACTCTCCATCAGGATCGTCATCAGGGACTCGTGGATCTCATTTTCTCTTTTACTCGGAATGTAGTCGATCTCAATTGCCGCCTGATCCCACCCGATGATGTTGTAGGCCGCCTCCAGCCCGCGCAAATCGCCGGTTTCAGCTGCAAACAGCTGCCCCCGCTGCATGTAAATGTACCCTACCTTATCATCCTCGGAGACCTTCAGGGTGCAGCTTTTCTCTTCAAGCTCGAGCATCTGTAGAAAAGAGGAAAGGCCGATACCGCGCACCTGACCACCAGAGTTGAGATTCAAGCTGGTGAATATTTTTTCGGTCAGGCCGGAGACATCCAGCGGTTTTTCAAGAAGCGCGGCGACCCCCAGGGAGGCGGCATCGAAACCGTTGCTGCCCTTGCGAGGGTCCCGCATGGCAATCAGTTTCAACCCGGGGTATTTTTTCCGGGCATAGGTCAGCAGCTCCCCCCCGCTCATGCGCGGCAGCGAAAGATCGGCGATCAACAGATCGAAAGGCCGGGATTCGATCAACTTCAGCGCTTCCTCGCCGCTGGGCGCCACTTCACCCTTGAAATGGTTTCCGTGCGATCTCAGCAGATGAGAAAATGAATCGTGCAACTCCGCATCGCCGTCAACGATCAAAATGCGCTTCATGAACCGTCTTCCTTGGGGATATGGTTGGTAAAGTCTATCTACTCATCGGATACCATCGACCTCTTTTTGATTCTTTTTTTAAAATCACGTTTAATTTAGTGGACACCCCGCCCGGTTCTGCCTTCCAGCCCGAGGACACCCCCGCGGAAAACGAGGCTACCCGACAGAGGAATAAAAACCTGAAAGGGTTTTGACAAAGGCCTGCCGAAAACGTCAAATCCTTATTTGGCCGACACCGCAGACCCTCTTGGGACCCGAAAAATACCGGAAAAACCCTTGACAGGGTTTTTTAATTCGGTATATATGCAATCCACTTTTTCGGGGCGCCGACCGATCACCACCCCTCAATATGGGAATCTCCCCGCAACGAAACCGTTTTTTTGCCGAGGTAGCTCAGTCGGTAGAGCAGGGGACTGAAAATCCCCGTGTCGGCAGTTCGATTCTGTCCCTCGGCACCACGATCAAATAGCCTACTGTTTATGCAGTAGGCTATTGACTTTTTTGGAGATACCTACGATTTTGATCAATTCCGGCTGTTACACCAAGGTCTTACACCAAGTGACAGACGGCGGTGATCAAAATGGGCTCTCCTTCCTACCTTGTCCGAAATCGATATTCCTATTGTTTCAGACTCCACGTCCCAGCTGATCTTCAAATTTACGTCGACAAAAAAGAGTTGCGGTATTCCCTACGGACAGGATATTTGTCTGAGGCAAAGTTCAAAGCCCGTTTCTATGCGGTAGGCGTTGAACTTTTTTTTAGGAGGTTGAGGGAGCTCAGGTCGATGAAACTCAATGAATAGATTCACAGCCAACAGATCTGCGGTTGTCAAGTCGTCCAAAACCTGATAATGTATTGAATTTTAGCCTGACAACGGGCGATATTTGCAATACTTTATCGGGAGGGCGAAATGGCAACTTCCACCGAGGCCATCCAACGGCTCACGGCCCTGTTTGGCGAGCAGCCGTGCTGGATGATCCAACCGCTGGCCGAAAGGCTGAACTACGCGATCGTCTCCGTGCGCCGCTTTCTGGCAAAAGCCGGCTACTGTAGCAGTTTTAGCCATAACGGGCGCTGGTACACCCTGGCTGCGATACCGCGCTTTTCCCGCGACGGGCTGTGGTTTTACCAGGGGATCGGCTTTTCCCGGGCCGGCAGTCTGACACGCACCCTGGAGGCGTTGATCGCGGCCAGCCCGGCGGGGATGACCGCCGAGGCGCTCGGGGAAAAGCTGCATTGCCGCTGCCATTCGGTGCTGGTCGCCTTGTGGCGCCGGGGCCGCATCCAGCGCCAACGTCGGGGCCGTGCGTATGTTTACCTCGCGGCCGATGCCCATGCGGCCGAGGTTCAGCGCCGGGCCATGGCGTCCCCGGCACCGGTAACGCTGCCGGCCGAAATCGAAGTCCTGCTGCTAGCCGAGTTCATCCGCCATCCGCGGGCCGCCCCTGAGCAGTTGGCCCGGAAGGTTTCGGCCAAAGCCGGACTGCGCATCCAAGCCAACCAGGTCCAGGCGGTGTTTGCGCGGCACGGTTTAAAAAAAACGCTGCGGCCACCGCCATCGGCGTTCTGACCCAACTCAAGGAATAGCTGCGGCAAGAGACACGGCCCGCGGCGTTATTCCCGCAGCCGCCGGTGATCGACTTTCGCTGCCCGCAAAAGGCGTGCTGCGAAAGACCGCTGAAAATCCTAAAGACACAGGTCAAGCGGGTCGTCAGCCTGGCGGGGGGTTTTATCGCCCGCCGGATCCTGCAGCGCTGCGAACACTGCGGGCGTGTTTTTGAAGACCCGGCCCTGCGCCGCTGGGTGGGCCATCGGTGCAACACCGCCTGGGATGTGCTGGTTTTCGCCGAACGGATCTTGATTTTGGTCGATCGGCTGCCCCGCTTGCTTGAAAGCTTGCCCGGCCAAAACGCGGTCGGCAATCGGTTGTTTTTACACCTGAGCCGAAAGATCATGGCGGTTGCCGGCGACCCGGCTTTCGAGCAGACCGTCGAAGAGCTGCGTTGGCGCGGCAAGATCTTCGATCAGCTGCGCCGCAGCATGCGCATTGCCGATCCCGGGGGGCGAAACGGCCTCAACGATGACGGCTCTCAAGCCGCGATGGCCGGCATCCGTGAGGGCGTTTTCAGGTTCCGACGCCGGTTTGAAGACGATCCACAGCTGGCAAGCGACCTGCTGTGTGGCAAAATGGCGGAGCAAATCGACAGATACGCCGACAGGCTGTTCGCCGATCCGATCCAGGTTAAGACCCCTTCGGGGCCGATAACCGTTTATCCGCAGCGCACCAACAACATCCTGGAGCAGTTTTTTCGCAGTCTGCGCCGCGATCACCGCCGCCGTACCGGCGACAACTCCGTGCACCGCGCACTGTAAACCATGCTGGCCGATACCCCGTTAGTTAAAAACCTCTCAAACCCCGATTACATGCAGGTCCTGCTCGACGGGCGGCCGAACCTTGAGGCCCTGTTCGCTGATTTGGATATCACCGTGGCATCCAGGGAACTTGTGCCAGCCGCTGAAAACGATCGCATCCTGCCGGGGTTCAGAACGCTGGTCAAAATGCCGGACCTGCCGGATCTCATCTCCAGGGTTGCTCTGGCAACCCCGCTGCGATAAAATCCAACCAAATTGTGTGACCATAGAGTTCACCATAATATATGGAGTTCGAGAAAATAGAAATTGACAATTTGGTCAACCTCATATAAAGAAAACTTTAAGTTATAGCTCACCGCCCCCTCCTGCTTGCATCTCTCAGCGATTACGTTAACAAGTCGCATGTGACGTCAGAGGCTGACAATCATACCGACCCGGATAGTTGTTCGGCCTTTCGAAATACAAGGCATTCCCTGAAGTCGCTTTTGGCTCGAGATCGGTCGAAATAAATTCAGTGCATCGACTATCACTTCAATCCTTATCCCTTATCATGCGTTTTGCTGGGAATGGGTCCATGAAGAAGCCCCTTAAATTTTGCACGTTGGGCTCCTAATGAGGCGTCTTCGAATCATTAGGAGCCATCTATTGATGTGCAAGAATTAATTGACTTAAGGTAATCAAGGAGGTCCATTATGGCTAAATATCTATATCTTGCCTCATATACTTCTGAAGGTTTGAAAGGTCTTCTTAAAGATGGGGGGTCAAGGCGAAGAAAAGACCTTGGAGCAGCAGTAAAAGAAATGAATGGTACCCTGGAGACGCTCTATTTTGCCTTTGGCCAAAATAATGTATCCAGCATTGTCGATTTACCCGACAATGTGAGCGCTGCAACCATCGCTCTGAAAATTAGCGCCAGTGGCGCCGCTAAAGTGACAACAGTTGTTCTCCTAACTCCCGAGCAAATTGATGAGGCTACCAAAATAAGTGTGAGCTATCGTCCACCCGGACAATAACCTTTCTAATATTGATGAAAAGCAGAATGCAAGTATGGTTGAGGTTCAAACATTGCTTTATGGTTTACAATGATTGTTTGGATTCCGTGCCTCCGGACGTTGAGGACCGACAGATGGCAACCGTTCGTCATTTCTGCCCGCAGGTTTGGGCCAACCCGCACTAAAGGAGGGCATCATGTCAGTCAAGGTACTTATCAAAAGGCGCTTCAAAGAGAAATTTTTTAAAGAAATCAGTGCAATGATCAAAGAGCACCGCCATGGCGCCATGGATCAGGAGGGCTACCTCTCATCGGAAACACTCTGGGACGCCACGGATCCGTATCTAGTAGTGGTGGCGTCCAACTGGCGCTCGATGAAGGAATGGAATATCTGGAAGAACAGTGAAG
>JBAPYE010000594.1:0-31691 GCA_049284575.1 Desulfobacterales bacterium | reverse complement strand
CCACCCGGCCAACCGGGTGCTGTTCGTCAGCGTCGGCAACCGCTTTGAACATCGCGTGCTCGCGCGCCGCGGGTTTCCTTTGGCGCCCGTGGCGATCGAGGGCATCAAGGGGCGCGCCCGTCGGCAGCAGCTCGCGGCCGCCCTCAAAATTCCGCTGGCGGTGCTTCAGGCGCTGCGGATTCTCGCTCGTTTCCGGCCGGATCTGGTCCTGGGGGTCGGCAGTTATGCCGCCGGCCCGGTGATCTTGGCCGCCCGGCTGCTGGGCTGCAAAATCGCGCTGCACGAGCAGAACCTCCTTCCCGGGATCACCAACCGCCTGCTGGTGCGGCTGGCCGACCGTTTTTACGCCTCGTTTGCCGAAACCCGGCAAAATGCCGCCCGGGCGCCCTTTTTGCTCACCGGCAATCCGGTTCGCAGGGCCATCCGTGACCTTGGCGATCGGCCGCCGGCGGCGAACGACCGGCCCGATCGCCCCCTGACCGTGCTGGTGGCCGGCGGCAGCCAGGGCGCCCACAGCATCAACCAGGCCGTGCTGGCCGCCCTGGACCAGCTCCAGGACCCGGCCGGGTTCAACTGGGTGCACCAGACCGGCGCACGGGACGAACAGGCGGTCGCCCGGGCCTATGCCGCGCGCGGCGTCACCGCCCGGGTCCAGGCCTTTTTCGAGGACATCGCACGTCATTACGCCGCTGCCGATCTGCTGGTCTGCCGGGCCGGCGCCACCACCGTGGCCGAGATCACCGCCATCGGCAAGGCGTCCCTGTTGATCCCGTTTCCCTTCGCAGCCGACAACCACCAGCAGCTCAACGCCCAGGCGCTGGTGGCCGCCGGTGCGGCCGACATGCTCCTGGAGCGCGACCTGTCGGGGCATAGTTTGGCCCGCAAGCTTGAATTTTACCGCACCCACCGGGCATCCCTGGCGACCATGGCGACCCGGGCGCGGGAATTGGGTCGACCGGAGGCCGCCGAGGCGATCGTCGACGACTGCTACCGTCTGGTTGGCGCCCATACGGCACCCCACAGCAAAGGTTGAAAGCATGTACCGCAAAAAATATCAGATCCACTTCGTGGGCATCGGCGGCATCGGCATGAGCGGGATTGCCGAACTGTTGCTCAACCTGGGCTACCGCGTGAGCGGCTCGGATCTCAAAACCTCGGAGATCACCGACCGACTGGCGCGCATAGGCGGCACCATCTTCCAGGGCCACCACGCCGACCAGATCCAGGGCGCCGATGTCGTGGTGGCCTCCTCGGCCGTCAACCGCCGCAACCCCGAGGTGACCGCCGCCGAAAAAGCCGGCATTCCGGTCATCCCGCGCGCCGAGATGCTGGCGGAACTGATGCGCCTCAAATACAGCGTGGCCGTCGCCGGGGCCCACGGCAAAACCTCGACGACCTCGATCATCGCCGCGGTCCTCGGCCGCGGCGGGCTGGACCCGACGGTGGTCATCGGCGGCAAGCTGAAAAGCATCAACACCAACGCCCTTTTGGGCCAGGGGGATTTCATCGTGGCCGAGGCGGACGAAAGCGACGGGTCGTTTTTGAAGTTCTCCCCCACTGTGGCGGTGATCACCAACATCGATCTGGAGCACCTCGATTTCTACCGCGACCTGGAGGCGATCAAGTCGGTTTTTCTGGATTTTATCGACCGGATACCCTTTTACGGCCTGGCGGTCCTGTGTCTGGACAACGAGGCCGTCCAGGACCTGCTGCCGCACGTCAAGAAGCGCTACACAACCTACGGCCTGACCCCCCAGGCCGATCTCCAGGCCCGTGAGGTGGCCTTCGAGGGCCTGCGCAGCCGCTACAGCGTTTACCGCCAGGGCGAGCACCTGGGGGATGTCGCCCTGGGCCTTCCTGGCCTGCACAACGTCTACAACTCCCTGGCCAGCATCGCGGTGGGCCTGGAACTGGATATCCCCTTCGAGACCATCGCGGCGGCTCTCAAGGACCTCGAGGGGGTCCAACGGCGCCTGGAGATCAAGGGCGAAACTGGCGGCATCACGGTGGTGGACGATTACGGCCATCATCCCACCGAAATCAAGGCGACCCTCGCGGCGGTGCGCGAAAGCTGGCCGGGCCGGCGGGTGGTGGCGGTATTTCAACCCCACCGCTACAGCCGCACACGGGCCCTTTTCGGTGAGTTCACCCGGGCCTTCTATCAGACCGACCTGCTGGTGGTGTTGCCGATTTACTCCGCGGGCGAAGACCCGCTGCCGGGTGTCGCGGCGGAGCGGCTGGCGGAAGCCATCGCCGCCCACGGCCACCGCGAGGTGCGCTACCAGAAGGACTTCGAAGCGACGGTGGCCTTTCTCAGCGGCCAGCTGCTGCCCGGGGATCTTCTTCTGACATTAGGGGCCGGCGACGTTTGGAAGGTGGGCGAGGGTCTGCTTGAAGTTCTGACAAGGCCGGTAGCAGCCAAAGGGCGCTCCAAAAAAGCGGGCGAGCGCAAACCGGTATAGGCGCCCGGGCCAGCTGGCTTTCCCCTTTAGCACGGACCCAAAGGGCGCATTTGAAAAAAACTTCTTGGCGCATCCTTCTGAACCCGTCGCCCCAGCGCGAGGAAACACGAACACCCACACACAACACAACATTTTGTGGTTGACAAAATTACCGAACACTATAAGAAGATAGCGAAACTCAAAAATGGTCGCCAAAAAGCACATCCGCAAAAACGCTTACCGCCGCAGGCCGGCGGGCGCCCGCCCTGACTGGCGGCGGGCGCTGAGAGGCGCCGCGGTCGTTGGCGGGGTCCTGAGCGGTCTGGCGCTGACCAGTTTTCTGTTGGTCTTCGTGCATGATCTCCTGACCCAGTGCGACTATTTCCGGGGCAGCCGCATCGTGGTGCAGGGTACCGACCGGCTGGGGGCCGAGGACGTCCTGGCCCAGAGCGAAATTCACCTCGGCGACAACATCCTGGCGGTTAATCTGCGCCTGGTGCGCGGCAAGCTGCTGGCCCACCCCTGGATCGCCGATGCCCAGGTCCGGCGCGACCTGCCCGACGAAATTTGCATCCGCATCCAGGAACAGCAGCCCCTGGCGATTCTCGAGGTGGGCCGCAAGTTCCTGCTCAATGCCGCCGGCGAAATCTTCAAGGCCTGGGAACCGGAGGATCCCGCAGACCTCCCGCTGATCACCGGCCTGGCGCTTTCGGATGTCAGCGTCGGCGACGCCCCGCGCAGCCCGCCGTTCGCGGCCGTCATGGAAATCCTGCAGATCCAAGAGGATCCCGAAATCCCGCGGCTGGGGGCCTTGATCCGCCAAATCCAGGTGGACCGTGAATTGGGGCTGACCCTGCTGGGAAACGACCGGGTGCAATCGGTCTGCCTGGGCTACAGCGACTACAGGGCCAAGTACCGCCGCCTGGAGCGGGTCCTCGACCAACTGCCCGCTGCCAGCGACTTCGGCGCCATCGATATGATCGATCTCAAGAACCTCAACCGCGTGGTGATCAGACCGCTGACACCTGACTCCCGCGAGAGGTCTGAAAAGGAGGAAACCTGAAATTGCAGGGCAAAGGTGACATAATTGTCGGTTTGGACATCGGCACCACCAAGATCTGCGCCGTGGTCGGGGAAGTGACCGGGCGCGAGGTCAACATCATCGGTATCGGCACCTACCCCTCCATCGGGCTGCGCAAGGGGGTGGTGGTCAACATCGAGTCAACGGTGGATTCCATCAAAAAGGCCGTCGAGGAAGCGGAGCTGATGGCCGGCTGCGAGATTTCCTCGGTCTATGCCGGCATCGCCGGGGGCCACATCACCGGCTTCAACAGCCGGGGCATCGTGGCCATCAAGGGCCCCGAAATCAACCAGCAGGACGTGGACCGGGTGATCGACGCGGCCCGGGCGGTCGCCATCCCCATGGACCGCGAGGTGATTCACGTCCTGCCCCAGGAATACATCGTGGACGAGCAGCCGGGCATTCAAAACCCCATCGGCATGGCGGGGGTGCGCCTGGAGGCCAAGATTCACATCGTCACCGGCGCGGTGACCTCGGCCCACAACATCGTCAAGTGCGCCAACCGTGCCGGGCTGGATGTGTGCGACATCGTTTTGGAGTCCCTCGCCTCCGGCGAGGCGGTCCTGACCGAAGAGGAGAAGCAGCTCGGGACGGCGCTCTTGGACTTGGGCGGCGGCACGACCGATCTGGCGATCTTTTCGGAGAAGAACATCAAGCACACCTTCGTGCTGGCCTTAGGGGGCAACAATCTGACCAACGACATTGCCATCGGGCTGCGGGCCCCGCTTCACGAAGTCGAGAGCATCAAGAAAAAATACGGCACCTGCCTGCCGTCCAACCTCCAGGCCGACGAGATGATCGAGGTGCCGGGTATGGGCGGCCGCAAACCCCGCAAACTGCCGCGCCAGATCCTGAGCGAGATCCTGGAGCCGCGCATGGAGGAGATGTTCACCCTGATCAACCGGGAGATCTACCGCGCCGGCATGGAAAACATGATCGCCTCCGGGGTGGTCCTGACCGGCGGCACGTCCCTGCTGGACGGGGTGACCGAGGTGGCCGAGGCGATTTTCGGCCTGCCGACGCGCTTGGGCAGACCCCAGAACATCACCGGGCTGGTGGACGTGGTCAACAACCCCATGTATGCCACCGGCGTCGGGCTGGTGCTTTACGGCGCCAAAAATCAGCGCGCCAAAAACCAAGGTACGAAGAAATTCCGCATCCGGGACAGCAATATCTTCAACCGCGTCATGACCCGGATGCGCAAATGGTTCAAGGAGGTCCTGTGAGGCCCTCCGAAAAAAACAAACAGCCGATTTCACATCAAATTTCAAACGGTCAGGATCACAAACCAAACAGGAGGAGGGGGCATGACATTTACATTTGTGGAGAATGACAATTCGGCCAAAATCAAGGTAATCGGGGTTGGCGGCGCCGGCAACAACGCCATTAACAACATGATCGACGCCCAGCTGCACGGGGTCAAATTCATCGCGGCCAACACCGATGCCCAGGCCCTGGAAATATCCAAGGCGCCGCTCAAAATTCAGATCGGTGAAAAACTGACCGCGGGTCTGGGGGCGGGGGCCAACCCCGATAAAGGTCGCGAGGCCGCCATGGAGACCACCGACGCCATCCGCAGCGCGCTGGAAGGCAGCCACATGGTCTTCATCACGGCCGGCTTCGGCGGCGGCACCGGCACCGGAGCGGCGCCCGTGATTGCCGAGATCTGCAAGGAGATCGGGGCCCTGACCGTGGCCGTGGTGACCAAACCGTTTTCCTTCGAGGGCCGCAAACGGACCCGCCAAGCCGAGGAGGGCATCGAAACCTTAAAAGAGGTCGCCGACACCGTCATCACCATCCCCAACGACCGTCTGCGGGGAATTGCGCCCAAGAACGCCAAGATGATCGACATGTTCCGCAAAGCCGACGAAATTCTGCTGCACTCGGTCAAGGGCATCACCGATCTGATCATGATGCCGGGGCTGGTCAACCTGGATTTCGCCGACGTGCGCACCACCATGTCCAAGGCGGGCATGGCGATCATGGGGATCGGCATCGGCACCGGGCCCAACCGCGCCATCGAGGCCGCCGAGCGCGCGATATCCCACCCGTTGCTGGAGGATATCTCGATTGCCGGGGCCAAGGGGGTGCTGATGAACATCACCTCCACCAGCGATCTCACCCTGGAGGAGATGACCGAAGCCTCCGACCGCATCTACGAGGAAGTCGGTGAGGATGCGGAGATTATCTGGGGCCAGGCCATCGACGAGAGCCTCGGCGACGAGATGCGGGTGACCGTGATTGCCACCGGCATCGGCGGCGGTCCGCAAACCACCCTGCGCGACGCCTCGCGCGGCAGCAGTCTGCGCGGCAATATCGCCCGGGGCAATATCGCCCGGGGCAAAATCCGCGACGTCACCCCGGCGGACCTCAAACATGCCGTCAACTTCGACGAACCGACCTTCATCCGCCGCCAGGAGGCCGTCGGCGAAGGCTCCGGGGCCACCTACCGGGGGGGGTACCGGGGGCTGGTGATCGACAACAACGATTTGGACATTCCGACCTTCCTGCGCCGCAAAGCCGACTGACCCCCTCCGCCGCGGCTGGCAAGGAGTGGCTTGACATTGCGTTTCAAGGGCAAACCTTATTCTGGAGTGCGGCCGGCCGAGGGTGACACCGGCCGGCCGCAGCCAGAGATGAGGCACGCAACGCATGGCCCGCAAACCGCTCCAGCCCCGCCACAAACTGCTCGCCGACGAGCACGGCACCCTGCACAAGGCCTGGGCCGGCCGCATCCGGGTTGCCCTGGTGTACCCCAACGGCTATGCGGTGGGGATGTCCAACCTTGGCTTCCAGACGGTCTATCGCCTAGTGAACGCACTGGACGAGGTGGTCTGTGAGCGGGCCTTTCTGCCCGAGACTGCCGGGCCCCAGGCGCCGTTCCCGCTCACCCTGGAATCCGGGCAGCCGCTGGGCGCCTTCGATGTCGTGGCCTTTTCGGTTTCCTTTGAAAACGACTACCCCAACATCCTCACCCTGCTTCAGACGGCAGGCCTCCCCCTGCGCAGCCGGGACCGCGGGCCGTCCCACCCGCTGGTCATGGCCGGGGGGGTCGCCTGTTTTCTGAACCCCGAGCCCTTGGCGCCGTTTATCGACCTTTTCATGCTGGGGGAGGCCGAGGAGATGCTGCCGGCCTTTTTCGGCGCCTTCGATCCCGCCGCCGACCGCCGCGAACTTCTGATGCGCCTGGCGCGCACCCAGCCGGGGCTCTACGTGCCGGCCGGCTACCACCCGAGCTACCACGCCGACGGCAGCCTGCAGGCGTTTACGCCCGTGGCGGACGTGCCGCCCCGCGTCCGGCGCGTGTTTCTGCCGGACTTGGCGGCAACCGCGACCTGCAGCACCGTGGTGACCCCCCACACGACCTTCGCGCGCACCTACCTGATCGAGACCGGGCGGGGCTGCCCCCACGGCTGCCGTTTTTGCAGCGCCGGCTACATCTACCGCCCGCCGCGTTTCCGCCCCCTGGCACTGCTGGAGGAAAACCTGCGCCAGGGCGCCGCCCTCACCGATCGCATCGGTTTGGTGGGCGCAGCGGTGTCGGATCTGCCGGAGATCGGGGCCCTTTGCAGCGGGCTTGACGGCGCTGAGGTGCGCATCTCGTTTAGTTCCCTGCGGGCCGACGCCCTCACGCCGGAGTTGATCGCCGTTCTGCAGCAAAGCCGGGTCAAGACCGCCACGATCGCACCGGATGCCGGTTCCGAACGCATGCGGCGCGTGATCAACAAGGGAATTGACGAAGCCAGCATCCTGGCGGCCGCCGAAACCCTGGTGGCGGCCGGAATCCCCAACCTCAAGCTCTACTTCATGGTCGGGCTGCCCAGCGAGACCTCGGAGGACGTGGCCGCCATCGTGGCGCTTTGCAAACGGATCAAGCACCATTTTCTCACGTCCAGCCGGTCCCGCGGCCGCATCGGCGAGCTGACGGTAAGCCTCAACAGCTTCGTGCCCAAGCCGGCGACACCTTTCCAATGGGTCGCCATGGACGAGGTCAAGACGCTGAAGGCCAAAATCCGGCAGGTCACGGCGGGGTTGAAAAAGGTGCCCAACGTGCGGGTCCATGCGGATGTGCCGCGCTGGGCGTTTCTGCAGGCGCTGCTGTCGCGGGGGGATCGCCGGGTGGCACAGCTGCTGGAGGCGGCGGCCGCCAACGGCTGGAACTGGCCGCAGACCTTCAAGGGGTCGGTCCTCAACCCGGGCTTTTACGTCACCCGTGAGCGGCCGCTAACGGAAGTCCTGCCCTGGGATTTCATCGACCACGGGGTGCGCAAGGTGTTTTTGAAAAAAGAATACCAGCTGGCCCTGGCGGCATCCACCAGCCCCGACTGCCCCATGAACGGCACTTGCAGCCGCTGCGGGGCCTGCAGCGGGCCGGCGGCGACAGCCAGTGGACCAGGACCCGGACAGGACCCATGGTCGCCCCCCTGAAGTGATACACCTTTTCCCGATGCCGGTGCAGACCCGGCCGCCGTCATCCCCCGCCAGAATGCGGGGGCGGGAACCCCATGCCCCCATGCGGGGAAGCCGCCGGCTCAGGCCAGCGGCAGCCTCAACGCAAAGCGGGTGCCGCGGCCAGCCTGGCTCTCGCAGCTGATCCGCCCGTCCAGGGACTTGACGATACTGTGAACGATGGACAGCCCATGTCCCGCGTGCCCGCCGCCTTTGGCGCTGTTGAACGGCTCGAAAATCCGCGCCTGGACTTCGGCCGGCAAGCCGGGGCCGTCGTCGCGCACCGAAATTTCGGCTTCGCCGGACGGACCGTGGGCATTTTGGGCCGGCCCCAGCCGGCGGGTCGTGACAAACAGGTTGCCCCCGTGAGCCATTGCCTCGGCGGCGTTTTTGACCAGGTTGATGAGCACCTGTTTGATGCCGTTGCGTTCTGCGGCCACCGGGGGCAGAGAATGTGCCAGATCGAGATGGGCGGCAATCTTGAGCGGCGCCAGCAGGGAGGGTTCGATGACTTTGATCAGGTCCACGATCAGCTGGTTGACGTCCACGCTGTCGTCCGGCCGGACGGTGGAAACCGAAAAATCGGAGAGCTGGCGAATAATCTGCGCCACCCGATCGATCTCCTCGCGAATGATGGTCAGCTCTTCGACCGCCGGATGGTTTGCGCCCAGCTTGGGCATCAGAATGGCAAGGTAATTTTTGATGATGCTCAAGGGGTTGTTGGCTTCGTGGGCAACCCGGCGGGCCACGATCGCCGCCGCCTCGATCCGCTGGGCCTGAATCAGTTCGCTCTGGCGCGCCTTGACCTGGTCGATGTGCAGGCACAGCGCCACCTGGTGGGCGAACATGGTGAGCGGCTTTAGGCGGTCGGCCAGACGGCGAAACTGGGCCTCGTAGAGTCCTAAAGCCAACACCCCGACCGGCTGGCGGCGGACGACCAGCGGCAGACCGAGGAGGCCCTCGCAGCCCAGCGCGCGGATCACCTGCTCATCGGCAATGCTCAATTTTTCGCCGCTGCAGCCGCCGAAGGAATCCAGGACGCGGTTGCCTATCAGGGCGCGGACCAGGAGGCCCTGATCGTTGGTGAGCGAGAGGACCTGCCGATGCAGCCGCTCCTGCAGGCGGTCGTCGGCCGCGGAGTGCCCCACCAGGCACTCTCCGGCGGGATTGTGCAAAAAAACCGCCGACTGCCGGACCTCGAAGAGAATCTTGAGCGAACGTTCGACGGTTTCCAGGATCGCCTGGGTGTTCTCGGCCTGCAGCAGGTTCTCGAGGGTGCCGTAAAGCAGCGCGGCGTTGCGCACCTCGCAGGCGAGCACCTCCTGGGGCGAGCGATCGGAGGGGGGCTTTGCAACCCAGGTCGCCGACGGGGCCGCCACCGCAACGCCCAAGGCGCGCGCCATCTCCTGAACTTCTTCACGGCTCTCGGCGATGAGCGCCTCGCAGGGGGCGTGCGCCAGGTTAAATAGGCTCGCGGCAGCCTCGAGGCCGGCCGCCGGGTCCGTTTGCGGCCCCTGGCTGAGGGCGTTGGCGACGTAGACGATTTTAACCAGCGGCAGGGCACCCACGATCCGACCGATGTCCTCGTGGTGGTAGTAAACCGCGTCGGCCAGCAGTGACTCCAGGCGCCACTGCCGAATGATCCAGGCGCCGACTTCGCAATGGGTGGCGCCCAGTTGCGCCTCGCCGGCCAGCAGACTTTGGGCCCCGCTGTCGACGGCTTGGAGAATCGCGCTGTAGTCGGGCCTGAAATTCGCCCACAGCAGCAGCTTGCCGATATCGTGCAGCAAACCCGCAAGAAACGCCTCCTCGGGATGCGGTACGGCGTTCAAGCGGGCCAGCCGCCGAGCGGTGGCGGCGCACATCAGCGAATGCCACCAGAAGCGCTCCAGATTAAAGACCGGGTCGCTCTTGATCCGCCGGAAAACCTGCACCACGGCTGCGCTCAGCGCGATATTTTTAACGGTGTCGGCCCCCAGGTAGACCACCGCCTGCTCGATGCCGCTGGGTTTCGTCACCAACCCGATGACAGCGGAGTTCACCAGCTGCATGACCTTGGCACTGATGGCGGGGTCCTTGAGGATGAGCTCGGCAAGCTCCCCGGGGGTAGCGTCTTCGCGGTTGCAGACTTCGATAAGCTTGAGGAGCACCTGGGGAAGGCTGGGAAGGCTCTTGGAACTCTTGATCCTGTCGAAAATCTTGGTTTGTCGGTTCACGCGTCATCAACCGGCTTTTTTAAGTTTTACGGGACTTTATTCACCGGTGCAGCACCTGTCAAGAAAATAGTGGCGCTCTCCGGAAAGGCCCGCCGCCGCGGCCTCTTTGGGTTTTTCACAAGGTTTTTTTTCTTGACAAGAGCCTGTCTTGGGATTAAATATACTTTTTTGGGCATATTCTCACAATGGAGGTTTCATGGTTCGCCCTCAGAAAAATCGCATCGTGGCGTTCAACCCCAGCATCAGCTACTTCAAGCCCCGCGGAATCCCCATGATCGACCTGGAGGAGGTCCGGCTGACCGTGGATGAGCGCGAAGCCATTCGCCTGGCCGACTTGCTGGGGATGTCCCACGAAGAGGCCGGCCGGCAGATGGGGGTATCCCGGGCCACCTTCGGCCGCATCGTCCAGAATGCCCGCCGGGCTGTTGCGGATGCCCTGATCAGCGGCAAGGCCATCAATGTGGAGGGCGGCCGCTACACCATCGTGGCCGACGAGGAGCGTGTCTTCGTCTGCCGCAGTTGCCAGCATTCCTGGAAAGAACCCAAGGGCACCGGACGCCCCGAGCAGTGCCCGGCCTGCAGCCACGCAGATTTTTACCGAATCCGGGGCTGAACCGCGGCGCCCGACCAAGGCCCCGAAAACATCAGAAAGGTGAGCACCCCATGAAAATCGCCGTTACCGCCACCGGCCCGCAGCTCTCGTCGCAAATGGACCCGAGATTTGGACGGGCCGCCTACTTTATCCTGGTGGATCCCGATGCCATGACCTTTGAGGTGGTGGAAAACAAGCAGAATTTAGACCTGGCCCAAGGCGCCGGCATCCAGGCCGGCAAAACCATCGTGGACCACGGCGCGGACGCCCTGATCACCGGCAACTGCGGCCCCAAGGCCTTCAAGGTCCTGGAGCGCGCCGGGGTCAAAATTCTGGTGGGCGCCAGCGGCACGGTCCAGGACGCGGTGGCCCAGTTCAAGCGCAACCAACTCACACCTGTGGATTCCCCCAACGTGGAGGGCCACTGGGTCTAACGGCAGCCGCGACCCGCAAACGCCGGTCGCAAGCACCCCTCGCAGCAACAGGAGATAAGAGATGGAAAAATGCACCCCCGGATCCTCCCCCCCGGGCGATCCCAAAGCCGCCCAGGCCCAGAAGGACGCGGCGGTAAAGGACGCCCTCGGAAAAATAAAAAACAAGTTTCTGGTCATGAGCGGCAAGGGCGGGGTCGGAAAAACCAGCGTGTCGGTCAACCTCGCCATGGCGCTGGCCAACCGCGGTTTCAAGGTCGGCATCCTCGATGTGGACATCCACGGACCCGACGTGCCGCGCATGCTGGGGCTGAAGGGCATGCTGGACGTCAACCCCAGCCAGAAGCTCGTGCCGCTGCAGTACTCGCCCAATCTGAGCGCGGTTTCCATCGAGGCCCTTACGGCGAGCAAGGATGACGCCATCATCTGGCGCGGCCCCCTGAAGCACTCGGTGATCCGCCAGTTCATCGGCGATGTGGCCTGGGGCGAGTTGGACTACCTGGTGATCGACTCGCCCCCGGGAACCGGGGATGAACCCCTGTCGATCGCCCAGTCGATCCCCGACGCACAAGCCGTGGTGGTCACCACCCCCCAGGAGGTTTCGCTCGCCGACGTGCGCAAATCGATCAATTTCTGCAAAACCGTCAAGATGGCCATTTTCGGTCTGATCGAAAACATGAGCGGGTTTGCCTGTCCCCACTGCGGCTGCGAGATCGACCTCTTCGGCAGCGGCGGCGGGGAGCGCACCTGCCAGCAAATGGGAATCCGATTTCTCGGCAGGATTCCCTTTGACCCGCACCTGGTCTCCTGCGGGGACGAGGGCACCTGCTTCCAGGACCGCTACGCCGACGCGCCGGTGGCGAAAGCCTTTGCGCAGTTGGCGCAGATCATCGCCCCCTAGAGTTGAAAGCCGAAGCCGGGCTGGATATCGACTTTCGCATAAATCTACAATCCAAATGGAGGGATTTTGAAAATGAAAATCGCAATTCCCATCGCTGAAGGTAAATTGGCAGCCCATTTCGGGCATTGCCAGGAGTTCGCGTTGATCGAAGTCGAAAACAACGAAATAAAAAATACGGAGATGCTGCAGCCGCCCCCCCATGAGCCGGGCGTTTTGCCCCGCTGGCTCAAAGAGATGGGCGCCGATGTGATCATCGCCGGCGGCATGGGCCAGAAAGCGCTCAGCCTCTTTGCGCAAAACGGCATCAACGTCGTCATCGGCGCAGACCGGGAGGAACCGCACAAGCTGGTCAAAGGCTACCTTGAAGACTCGTTGGTAACCGGCGTCAACCTCTGCGACCACTGAAAATGCGCGCCCGCCCAGATCCGAACCAGCCGGGCAGGCTGCGACCGCTAGCGGCGGCCGCAGCCTGCCGCCTTGGCTCCGCGGGATGGTTATACCGCCCGCAGCCCACCAGCCGAATCGACCCCCTCCCGAACGCCCCTCATTTTGGGCGGTATGAACGCCGCTTGCGCCGTGAGCCCCGCTGGAGCAATCGGGGCTTTGTTTTTTGGCTCTCAGCGCCGATGCTCCGCTCCGTTCACGGCGCAGGACAACCCCCCACAATCTTTCCTTATTTTCCATTTTTCGAAACTTCGACTTTAAAAAAATGACTTGAAAGGTTCAGACCAGTGTGATAGGCGAAATCTGATTTCACATCCCTCAGCGATCTTCATGTTTACCCCTTGCTCGAAAGGAATGTAAGCAAATGACTTCCAAGAAAGAACTGCAGACAGCTTATTGCCTTGCTGCAATTTTACTTGTTTTAGGGCTTTTAAGCTATGCAGCCTTTCCGGCGAAGACTCCGGATCCACCCGTGAGGATTATGTTCCAAGGGGTCGCCGGAAAAGTTCTGTTCGACCACAAGCTGCATTTCACGGGCACCGAAATTGGTCTGGACTGCACCGATTGCCACCACCACTACCAAGAGGATGCTGACCGGTTCAGTGCCTGCGGTGATTGCCACCTTACCGCAGACGCTGAAATGCCCCCCCAATCCTGCCTGGACTGCCATGACGAAAGTGAAATCGATGCCGAAGAAATTCCCAAGCGAACCGACGCCTTTCACCAGCAGTGCGGGGGGTGCCATGAGGAGTATGGCGCCGGTCCGGGCACGGCCGACTGCTCAGCGTGCCATGTCATGTAAAACCGACCGTAATTCACCATCCGGTCTCATTGGCTTTTCACCCCATCCCGGCAAACTCGAGAAGGTTTTATCATGATAAAGAGATCTTTTTTGGGCTACGCGCTTCCGCAGTTCCAGTACGACAGCGATGTCAAAAGCCTGCCGGCGCCGAAGCTGATCCGCCCCTCATCGGAGGTCACGCTTTTGCTCCCCCTTGCCCCCCGACAGACGCCGACGTTGGACCTCAAGGTGGGCGACCGAGTCAAAACCGGTCAGAAAATCGCTCTGGCGGACAGTCCCGGGGCCTACACGATTTCTTCGGTCACCGGCGCCATCAGCGCGGTCGCGCCCTTTGAGGGTGATTTCGGCCAACGCTTTCTCGGTATCACGGTGACGGCGGGGCCGACCGAGGAAATCGACACCGGCTTCACAGAAGCCGGCACGGATCCGAGCCTGACCCAGGCGCTGGCCTATCTGGCCCAGGTACCCGGGCTGCCGCCGCTCAGCGCCCTGAACGACCCGCAGTACCCCATTGCCACCATCGTGGTTTGCGGGGTCGACGACGATCTGCTGGTCGCCACCCAACAGCACATTCTCCGGGAGGAAATCCAGGCGCTGCGAGACGGTATCACCGTTCTGAGACAGTTGGCGGGGGAAGCGCGCATCGTCCTGGTGGCACCGCCGCATCTCATGCAGGATGTCGTCGCTTCAGGTGCGGAAGTCAAGATCACCGCCACCCGCTACCCGGCAAACCTGCCCCACATGATCATGAAGGACTGCCTCGGCCAGGTGCTCCCCGCCGGCAAACGTTTTGAAGAACTCGGGGTCTGTTTTATGGCCGCCGAGGCCGTGGCCGCACTGGGCAGTGCTTTTGCCGACGGGCAGGTGCCCGTCGTCAAGCGCTTCACCCTGATCAACAAGGAAGGCGTCAAAACCCTGGTGGCGGCCCCCATCGGCACCCCCTTGAAGGATGTTTTCCAGACCGCCGGCATCACCCTCCAGGACCGCGACCGGATCATCATGGGCGGCCCCTTCCGCGGCCACGCCGTTTTCAGCGACGCCTACCCCGTGCGCCCCGACACCGACGCCGTCATGGTCCAGGACCGCGCAACCCTTCCACTGGTGTCCGATTACCCCTGCATCAACTGCGGGGACTGTGTCCGCGCCTGCCCGGCGCAGATGCCGGTCAACATGCTGGTGCGCTTTCTGGAGGCCGGCCAGTTCGAAACCGGCGCGGAAGAATACGATCTCTTTTCCTGCATCGAATGCGGCCTCTGCAGCTATGTCTGCGTGGCGAAGATCCCCATCTTTCAGTACATCCGTTTAGCGAAATACGAACTGGCCCGGCTCAACCCGGTGGAGGCAGAACATGTCGAAACAGAATAAGTATATCGTTTCCCACGCACCTTTCTGGCATGACGGCAGCGGTATCCGCGCGCGCAGCTATCACACCATGCTGGCCGCCCTGCCGGCCGTCCTGATGGGGTTTTTTCAATACGGGGTGCCCGCGGTCGGCGTGGTATCGGTGGCGGTGGGGACCGCCATGCTCTGGGAATGGGCGATGAACAAGGCCATGAAACGCCCCCTGACCATCGGAGACGGCAATGCCGCCCTGATCGGGTTGATTTTCGCCATGCTGATCCCGGCCGCGACCCCCTGGTGGGTGGTGGCGACCGGCACCTTGATTGCGATCGGCATCGGCAAACAGATCTTCGGCGGCATCGGCGGCAACCCCTTCAACCCGGCGGTGGTAGCCCTCTCCATTCTGATCGCTTCCTGGGGCCATCTGGTGGACTTCGACACGGCCCTGGTGAGCTACGACTTCGCCTTCAATCCCGGCTACCCCCTGGGCCTGCTGAAGCATTTCGGGGTTGCGGCGATCAGCGATTTCAGCTACCTCGGACTGCTTATGGGCCAGCAGACCGGGGGCATCGGCGCCACCTTCGGCCTGGGGCTGATCCTGGGTGGAATCTATCTTATCCTAAGGGGCTTTGTCCGCTGGGAAATCCCGCTGGCGTTTCTGGTCGGGGTGTTCATCTCGGCCCTGATCTTCAACATCGCCGACCCCCAGCGCTATGCCGGTCCCTTTTTCCACCTCCTGACCGGCTACACCCTGATCGGCGCTTTTTTTCTGGCCCCTGAAGACTCCTCCTCCCCGGTCAACACGATCCCGATGCTGATTTACGGCCTCGGCGGAGGTGTTCTGACCGTCCTGATCCGCAACATCGGCGTTTTTGTCGATGGCGTTCTGCTGGCCGTTCTGCTGATGAATCTTATAAACCCCCTGCTGGACAAGATCAGACCTAAAGCACTGGGAAAGGTGGGGTAAATCATGCGTGAAATGATCAAAATGGTTATCGTGCTCACCATTTTGAGCACCGTCTCGGGCGGTCTGCTGGCCTATGTCAAGGTGGGGACCAAGGACCGGATCGACAACCAGGTGCTCCAGCTGGTGAAGGGACCGGCCATCCGGTCTATTCTGGAAGGCGCTTCCAACGACCCCATCGCAGACCGCTTCAGCCTGCCGGACGGGGAAGCTGAAGTTGATATTTTTGTCGGCAAATTTGACGGCCAGCCCAAAACCGTGGTGCTCGAAGCCTTCGGCAAGGGCTACGGCGGGGATGTGGGGCTGATGGTCGCCGTGGACGTCACCCAAGATCAAATCTACGGGGTTGAAGTCACCACCCACAGCGAAACCGCCGGCCTGGGCTCGCGCGCCAAGGACGACCCGGCCTTTGCGGCGCAGTTCAAGGGGCAGCCCCTGGACAAGCCCGTTCAGGTTTCGGGGGACGGCGGCAGCATCAACGCCCTCAGCGGCGCGACCATCACCTCGCGTGCGGTGTGCGCGGCCGCCAGCGAGGCCACCCAAATCTACCAGCGGCTGAAACCGCAAATCGAAGACAAACTCAAAAGTTTGCCCTAACAGGGAGAGACCGATGGCCAAGTCTTTAACGCAGGAATTCGTCAAGGGGTTATGGCAGGAAATTCCGCCGTTTCGCCTGGTTCTGGGGCTGTGCCCGGTGTTGGGCGTCACCACCAAAATGCAGTTCGGCATCGGTATGGGCCTGGCGACGACCTTCGTTCTGGTGTGCGCCAACGTCCTGGTGTCGCTGTTGCGCAACCAGATCCCGGCCAAGGTGCGCATCGCCTGCTTCATCATCATCATCGCGACCTTCGTGACCCTGGTCGAGCTGCTGATGCAGGCCTTCGCCTACCCGCTCTTCAAGCAGCTGGGGATGTTCATCCCGTTGATCGTCGTCAACTGCATCGTGCTGGGCCGCGCCGAGGCCTTCGCCTACAAGAACAACCTCATCAAGTCCACCGCCGACGGCCTCGGCATGGGGATCGGGTTCACCCTGTCCCTGGCCGCCCTTGGCGGGGTGCGTGAGATCTTCGGCGCCGGCACCCTCACCGTCTGGGGCGAGCCGATCGTCAACCTCGCATCCTTTTTCCCGGGCTTCCAGCCATTTCAATTCATGGTCCAGGCGCCGGGGGCCTTTGTCTGCTTGGGCCTGATGCTCTGCGCCATGAACATGGTCGGTCAAAAATAGGAGACATTCCCCATGGGCGACTACATCGTTTTGATCATCAGCTGCATCTTTGTCAACAATATCCTCCTGGCCCAGTTCCTTGGCAACTGCCCCTTTTTCGGCACCTCCAAGAAAATGGAAACCGCGCTCGGGATGGCCATGGCGGTCGTCTTCGTGCTGGTGCTGGCGGGTGTCATGACCTGGCTGACCTACGCCTACCTGCTGGTGCCCCTCAAACTGGTCTATCTGCGCACCATCGCGTTTATCCTGGTGATCGCCTCCCTGGTGCAGTTCGTCGAGATGTTCATGAAAAAGAGCATGCCGGCGCTTTACGCCGGGCTCGGCATCTTTCTGCCCCTGATCACCACCAACTGTGCGGTCCTGGGGGCCTGCGTGATCAACATCGACAAGGAGTTCACCTTTATGCAGGCGCTGGTGGCCTCGTTCGCCTTTGCGGTGGGTTTCGGTTTGGCCCTGATCCTCTTTGCCGGGATCCGCGAGCGCATCCTGCTGGCACGCGTCCCCAAACCGCTGCAGGACACGTCCATCGCCCTGATCACCGCCGGCATCCTGTCGCTTTCATTTTACGCCTTCAAGGGTATGGTCTAAGCCTCCAGCGCACCAAAGGTTTTGATACCCCATCACCGTATCGGCCGGGGCACGGGGTATCGCCCCGCGCTCCGGCCGGCGCACCGCCTACCGCCCCCGCTTGCCACCCGAAACAGGCATATTCAGCCCCCACAGCAGCCTCCTGCACCGGCCCGGCGCACGGTCATGCCCTTTACCCCCCAAGAGCGGGTCAACCTGATGGCGTCCCCACCCCGAATCCCGGTTCCTTGCCCCTTCAGCAGCTGCCTGCGGACGCAGCCAGTCGACGCAGGGTTTCCACCATATCCGGGGGCAGGGGCGCTTCAAAAACAAGGGGAATGTTCGACTCGGGATGACAGAACCCGATTCGCCAGGCGTGGAGCATCAGACGCGGCGGCGACGGAATCCCCCAGGGGAATGCTGAGCCCTGGCCCTGGCCGGGAGCAGGGCGCCTTTTCCCGTAAAGCGGGTCCCCCAGGATCCCGTGACCGATGGCGGCCAGGTGCACCCGGATCTGATGGGTACGCCCGGTCTTGAGGGCCACTTCCAGCAGGGTCGCACCGGGGAATCGCCGTCTGATCTTCCAGCCGGTTTCCGCAGATCTGCCGCGATGGCTGCGGGTTGACATTTTTTTACGCTCCACGGGATGCCGGCCGATGGGCAGCTCCACAGAGCCGGATTCAGCCGGCATATCACCCCAGGCGATGGTCAGGTAAGTCTTTTCGATGCTGCGGGATTTGAATTGACGGGCAAGATGGACATGGGCGGCCTGGTTTTTGGCGACCAGCAGAACCCCCGAGGTGTCTTTGTCCAACCGGTGGACGATGCCGGGCCGCCGCTCGCCGCCAACCCCTTGAATGTCGGGGCAATGGTAGAGAAGCCCGTGCACCAGGGTGCCGGAATAGTGCCCCGCCGCCGGGTGCACCACCAGACCCGCCGGCTTGTTGACCACAATCAGATGCTGGTCTTCAAATAGGATCCCGAAATCCACCGGTTCGGGACCCCAGTCGATGGGTTCGGGCGCGGGAATCCGGCCGCTGACGGCGTCGCCGGGTTTCACCCGGTAGCCCGCTTTCTTGGGGTCGGCGTTGACACGGATGTGGCCGCGGGCGATCAGCTTGGCGGCCAAAGACCGGGAAACGGTAGCGACGCAGTCGGCCACGAGGACGTCCAGGCGTCGATCTGCATCCTGCGGCTGGACGAGGAAGACAAAGCCATTACTGGCGGACATGGCGCTAAACAGAGGGCTACTGGGGGATGGCGAACAACGATTCGATTCGGGTCAGGATGGTTCCCTCGTCTGTTTTGGCGGCGGTCGACAGCTCCTTGACCAGCAGGCCCTGAGCGGTATCGTAGAGTTTGCGTTCGCCGAAGGACAGATCCTTGGAGTGCTTCAAGAGGGACAGGTCGCGGAATACTTCGGCGACCTCATAGAGTGAACCGGTTTTGATCTTGTCCATGTATTCGCGGTAGCGGCGGTTCCAGGTCTGACTGTCGGTGGGGGTTTCCGGCGGGGTTTGCATCACCTGGTAGATTTTGGGAATATCCGCTTCGTCGATCACGACCCGCAGCCCCACGGAGGCCACGTTCCAGGTGGGGATCATGATGACCATTCCGTTTTCGAGGACCTTCATGATGTAGAAGTCATGTTTCTCGCCGTTGACGCTGCGGCTCTCGATGGCCTCGATGCGTCCCACCCCGTGGGCCGGGTAAACCGCCAGGTCGCCGACTGAAAACGTCGGCACGTGACCGGGGGTTTTGCCGGTATCTTCTTTGTTCCTTTTTTCATTCATTTCAACACCATGACGATGAAATTTTTCAAGGTTTTCAATTCTTAAGAGTCTTTTTTATATCACACGCCCCCTCAACACGCAATAGAATAAAAAAAGGACCGACACCCCGTCGGGGCCCCGGTCCTTTTGTGCTTCGCAAAAACGCGGCGCGGGTTTCAGATTACATCAGGAACGGTACCATCAGCAGCGCCACCACGTTGAGGATTTTGATCATCGGGTTGACAGCGGGTCCGGCGGTATCTTTGTAGGGGTCGCCTACGGTGTCGCCGGTGACGGCTGCTTTATGGGCCTCTGAGCCTTTTCCGCCCAGGTGGCCGTCCTCGATGTATTTTTTGGCGTTATCCCAGGCAGCACCACCGGTGGTCATGGAAAGTGCCACAAAAACGCCGGTCACAATGGAGCCGATCAGCAGACCGCCCAATGCAACCTTGCCCAAGATAAAGCCCACCAGCAGCGGAGCCACGACCGGCAGCAGCGCCGGCAGCAACATCTCTTTGAGGGCGAACTTGGTGACGATGTCGACACAGGCGCCGTAATCCGGTTTGGCGGTGCCTTCCATGATGCCGGGGATTTCCCGGAACTGACGACGGACTTCCTCAACGACGGCGCCACCGGCGTTGCCCACCGCTTTCATGGCGATGGAGGCGAACAGGTAGGGCAACAAACCGCCGATGAAAAGGCCGATGATCACGTTGACGTCGGAAAGGTCAAAACGGATCGCCTCCTTGCCACCGTGGATGGTGAACTCCTGGACATAGGCGGCGAAGAGCACCAGCGCGGCCAGGCCGGCGGAGCCAATGGCGTAGCCCTTGGTGACGGCCTTGGTGGTGTTGCCCACGGCATCCAGCGGATCGGTCACGGCACGCACGCTCTCGTCCATCCCGGCCATTTCGGCGATCCCGCCGGCATTGTCGGTGATGGGCCCGTAAGCGTCGATCGCGATGACCATGCCGGTCATGGAGAGCATGGACATGGCCGCCATGGCGATGCCGTAGAGGCCGGCAAAGGCGAAGGCCAGGTAGATGGCCAGACAGATCGCCAGAACGGGCGCTGCGGTGGCCTGCATGGAGACGGCCAGACCGGAGATGATGTTGGTGCCGTGGCCGGTGGTGGAAGCCTCGGCGATGCCTTTAACCGGACCGTAGATGCCGGTGTAATACTCGGTGATGATGACGATCACGACCGTCAGGATTAGACCGATCAGGGTGCAGTAGTAAATGCCCATCGCAGAAAGTTCGCCCAAGCCGCCCATATAATGGGTGCAGGCATAGTAGAAAGCGATGGCGGCTATGATGGCGGAGCCGAACATCCCCTTGTAGAGGGCGCCCATGATGTACTGGCTCTTACCCAGGCGCACGAAGAAGACCGCGATCATCGAGGCGATGATGGAAATCGCCCCCAGCACCAGCGGGAACTCGGTAGCGATCGGGGCATCGGGGAACAGCAGGCGCCCGATCAACATGGCGGCCACGGCCGTGACGGCATAGGTCTCGAAAAGGTCGGCGGCCATGCCGGCGCAGTCACCGACGTTGTCACCGACGTTGTCGGCGATGGTGGCCGGGTTGCGGGGGTCGTCCTCGGGGATGCCGGCTTCGACCTTGCCCACCAGGTCCGCGCCGACGTCGGCGCCCTTGGTGAAGATGCCGCCGCCGAGGCGTGCGAAAATGGAGATCAGACTGCCACCAAAGCCCAGCGCCACCAGGGCGATGACGTCATGGGTGGCGGTGTAGTAACCGGCAACGGCGGTCAGGGCCAGGCCGGCGACCATCATACCAGTCACCGAGCCGCCCTTGAAGGCCATGCCAAGGCCCGCGGCAAGTCCTTTTTTGGCGGCTTCTGCGGTACGGACGTTGGCAATGACGGAAACCCGCATGCCGACGTAGCCCGCGATGAAAGAGGCGACAGCACCCACCAGAAAACCGATGGCGGTCTTGGCGCCCATGGTGGCGAAAATGACGACGAAAATGACGGCGCCGGTGATGCCCATGCTTTTCATCTGGCGGTTGAGGTAAGCGATTGCGCCTTCCTTGATGGCGTTTGCGATCGACTGCATTTTCTCGTCACCGGCAGGAGCGCCTTTAACGATCATCGCCAGCAGCATGGCAAACGCGACCCCGACAACTCCGACCAGCATACATACCAGCGGCAAATTGCTCAGTACAGCTTCCATTCTTCCCTCCATCTGTAGTTAAACGTGAAATCAAACCGACTTGCCATTGAACCGGTTCATCGCCGCCTTTGTTCCATGACAAAGGACAGTGACAACGGCCTCGCAGGCGCGCGCCAGAACAGGTCCCAGGACCGCTTCCTCCTGCTCGGAGAAGCGCCCCAGCACGTAGTCCACCGTGTCCGGCTGCAACCCGCCTGGAAGGCGGTTTCGTCCGATGCCGATACGCACCCGGGTAAAATTCCCGCCGCCAACGGCATCCATCAACGACCTCACTCCCTTGTGTCCCCCATGCCCTCCTTTCTCTTTGATTTTTAATCGTCCCAAAGCGAGGTCTAGATCATCGTGAAGGACGACGGTCCGCTCGCTCGATATCCCGATAGAATCGATCAGCCGCTTGACCGGGGGTCCGCTGCAGTTCATGAAGGCCATGGGCTTGGCCAGAACCACCGCAACCCCCCGAATACACCCGGCGCCGAAGAGCGCTTCGCCGCTCTTTTGCACCAGCCGAACCCCAAAGGCTTCGGCCAGGCGATCCAGAACCCGGAAACCCGCATTGTGGCGCGTGCCGACATATTCCGGTCCCGGGTTACCCAGGCCGACCACCAAATGGCTAACCTTCCGGCCCTTGCGGGACGCCAAGTCCCTCCAAAACCTCATGGGCATCTAATCCGCGTCAGCCGGCCCGGCCGCCGGGATCACGCCTCGGCCTCGGCCGCAAGCCCCTCTTCACCGACAGCCACGGCCGCCTCTTCCTCGCCTTCTAGCGCCTCTGGCCCCTCGACCGCCTTGGGACTGAGAACGGTGACGACGGTGAAGTTGACGTCGTGCGGCACTTCAAGATCACCGGCGAGCGGGATATCCTCCACGTGAATGGACTCCCCCATATCCAGATCGGTGATATCGATATCGATCGTGGCCGGGATCTGGGTGGGCAGGCACAGCACCTCCAACTCGCGGCGAATGATCTGGAGCGTCCCACCGGCCTCGACCCCTTTACACTTTCCGGTCGTGGCCACCGGGATCGGCACGACGATCTTACGGTGCATATCAATTTCATAAAAATCGACGTGCAGAAATTCACGTGACAGCGGTTTGCGCTGAACCTCTTTGATCATGGCGGGGCGATTGAAGGTTTCCCCGTTTTCGACAATCAGATTCAGCAGGAGCTGGCCGGCGGCCCCCTGTTTGAGGACGGTTTCCAGGTCTTTGGTATCAACCGACAAGGTCACCGGTTCGGCTTTCGGACCGTAGAGAACAGCCGGGACCCGGCCTTGAGCTCGCAGCACGCGGGCCGCGCCATTGCCCTTGCGGGTTCGGACACTAGCTTTGAAATCGAATATTTCCAAAAAGAATTCCTCCTTCAGATGCGAAATGGTTACACGCTACACGAAAAGAGACGTTACCGAATCCCCCTGGTGGCTGCGGATGATGGCCTCGCCGACCAACTCGGCAATCGTCAGCACCTTGAACTTGCCGGTGGCCGCGGCCTCCTGGGTCAGGGGGATGGTATCGGTCACGACCAGCTGTTTGAGGCGGGAGTTGCGGATGCGCTCGACAGCCGGCCCGGAAAGAACGGGGTGGGAACAGCAGGCATGCACCTCCCGAGCCCCGTGGTCGATCAGGGCGCTGGTGGCCTCGGTGAGCGTTCCGGCCGTATCGACCATGTCGTCCAGGATGATCGTCACCTTGCCCTTCACGTCCCCGATGACCGCCATGGCGGTGGCCTGGTTGGGGGCCTCGCGGCGTTTGTCGACGATTGCCAGGCCGGCGTTGAGGCGTTTGGCAAATGCGCGGGCACGCTCCGCGCCGCCGGCATCCGGGGAGACGATCACCAAATCGCCCGCGAAGGTTTCACGGATGTATTTGATGAGCACTTTGGCGGCGAAAAGGTTGTCCACCGGAATGGAGAAAAACCCCTGGATCTGACCGGCATGCAGGTCCATGGTGATCACCCGGTTGGCGCCGGCGACGGTCAGCATGTCGGCGACGAGTTTGGCGCTGATGGGCACCCGGGGGGCGACCTTCTTGTCCTGGCGGCCATAACCGAAGTAGGGAATAACCGCTGTGATGCGCCGCGCCGAGGCGCGCTTGACCGCGTCGATCATCAGCAGCAGTTCCACCAGATTGTGGTTGACCGGCGAACACGTGGACTGAATGATGAAAACGTCTTTGGCGCGGATATTTTCGTGAATTTCGATCTGAATTTCACCGTCGCTGAAGGTTTTGACCTTACCGCTGCAGGGGGGCGTTCCAAGATAATCGGTAATTTTGCGGGTCAACCCGGGGTTGGAGTTTCCCGAAAAAATCGCATACTCGTTCATGCAACTGCCGTTTCCGCGCTGTCCTGCGACGCATAGTGGATGGTGGCTGGGGCGGGAGGATTCGAACCTCCGAATGCAGGAACCAAAATCCTGTGTCTTACCACTTGACGACGCCCCAAAAAAAATTTTCGTCCGATCCGCTTTTTGCGCATCCCTGCCGGCAGCCTGAACTCAGGCGGACAAAGCGGGTCGGGCCGAACGGACCGGACGAATAGCCAACGTCAGAGAAGCATCTCTGCCAGATGAAGACGCCATTCCCGGCGCCCTGAAAGGTGGCCCAGAGCCTTGCCGGCACACGCCGCATCGGCAAAAAGACCGAAGACCGCGGGCCCGCTGCCCGACATCAGGGCACCTGCCGCGCCGAGACCGAGAAGCGCTTTTTTTATCTCATTTATCTGAGGAAAATTACGGATCGTAACAGTCTCCAGATCGTTGCAGAGAAAGTAAAGCGCGTCAAATCGCTCGGTTTTTAAGTGAAGTTTTTTAAGTTTTTTTTCACATTTTGTCAATCCCAAATTCAGATTTTTGTAGACCTCGGCGGTTGAGACGGTTAGGTCGGGACACACCATCAGGACATGGTAGGGCACCAAATCGGCCACCGGTTCCAGGCACTCGCCGACACCGGTGGCCAGGGCCGGCTTGCCCCTCAGGAAGAAGGGCACATCGGCGCCCACGGCCAGCGCCATGCGCTGCAGCATCTCGGGGGCGATCGGACGCCCGAAAACCCGGTTGAGCCCCCCGAGCAGAGCGGCCGCATCGCTGCTGCCGCCGCCCAGACCGGCCGCCACAGGAATCTGTTTGTCAATGTGGACGGCCACCCCGCGGGGGCCCCCCAGGCGGTCAAAAAAGAGGCTGGCCGCACGATGCACGAGGTTGCTGTCGTCTTCAGGCACCGCGGGGTGATCACAGGACACCCGGATGCCGGGACCGCCAAAGCGCAGGGTGAGCCGGTCATAGAGGCTGACGGCGCACATCAGGGTCAACAGGTCGTGGTACCCGTCGGCACGCCTGCCGGTAACCGCCAGAAAGAGGTTGATCTTGGCCGGCGCCCACAGTTCAAGGGACTCCGGCAGGTCGGATGGGAGCTGCATGGGTGCGCCTGACCCCGTCAGCGGGTGATCTTGATGACGACGAAACCCGATGCCGGCCGCATGATGAAAAACTGGAGCGTCTGTCCCGTGGCGCTTTTTGCGATAACGCGGTTGTAGTCCGCGAGGGTGCCGACGGTTTGGTGATTGATCTCCTTGATGATATCCCCCATCCGAACCCCGGCCGCCTCCCCCCGGCTGTCGCTTTCAACGCCCATCACCACGACTCCCTGGGGATTTTCGAGGTTGAGCTGGTGGGCAATCTCCGGAGTGATCTCACCGACCCGAATGCCCAGTTCATCGGCGCCGCCCCCCTCCTGGGGCGCCCCGTTCTCACGGGCGGCCAGTTTACCCTCCTCACGCCGGGCGATTTTTACCCGCAAGGATTTCTCGCGCCCCTCGCGCAGGATTTTAACACCGACCGTCTGCCCCACGGAGAGATCGGCGATCAGGCGGGTGAGATCCCGGCTGGTCGCCACCGGCTGGTCCTTTACCGCCAGAATGATGTCCCCGGCCCGGATTCCGCCCTTGTCCGCCGGGTCCCCGGGGAACACCTCGGTCACCAGGACCCCCTTGCGGTCGCCGACACCGTAATATTCAGCCAATTCCTCGCTGAGGTTCTGGATGGCCACCCCCAACCAGCCGCGGGTGACCTCTCCGGCCTGCTTCAGCTGTTCGATGACGCCACGGGCCAAGTCGATCGGAATGGCAAAGCCGATGCCCTGGCCGCCGGCAATGATGGCCGTGTTGATGCCGACCACCTCACCCTGCAGGTTGATCAAGGGCCCGCCGCTGTTGCCGGGATTGATCGATGCGTCCGTCTGGATAAAGTCATCGTAGGGCCCGGAGCCGATCACCCGCCCCTTGGCACTGACGATGCCCGCGGTCACGGTGTGCTCCAACCCGAAGGGGCTGCCGATCGCCATGACCCACTGGCCGACCTCCAGACCCGCCGAGCTGCCCAGCTCAAGGATCGGCAGGGCCTGGTCGGACTTGATTTTGATCAGCGCCAGATCGGTGTTGGGGTCCCGCCCGACGATGGCGGCATCGAACTCCTTGCCGTTTTTGAGGATCACCCGAATCTCATCGGCATCTTCGACGACGTGGTTGTTGGTGACCACGAAACCGCTCTTGTCGATGATAAACCCCGACCCCAGGCTGCGCTGGCGAAACTCGCGCTGCTTGTCCTGTTCGAAAAATTTATCGAAAAAATCCTGAAACGGATCGTCGGGGTCGCCGGGCGTCTGGGGGCCCCGGAAAAAATGGCGAAAAACCCGCCCGCCGTCCTTGGAGACCTTGACGGTGCGGATGTTGACGACCGAAGGGCTGACTTGGGCGGCCAATTCGCTGAAGCTTCGAGGCACCACAAAACCGGTTTCAACCGCTGGTCGGGCCTCGGCCAGGCGCCCGGTCATCAGGACGGCCGTCACAAGACCGATCAACAGTGCTGGCAGCCAGAGAAGCAGGCGCAACGCCGGAAGCGTCGCGCGGGGATCGGATTTCATGGGAATGTCCTTTCTTTCGATGCACTGATCTCGGTGGCGCAGGGCCCAACGGTGTCGATCAGACGGTACTGCCGCGGGTGCCTGACGGGCGACCACCGCCGGCCCCTACCCTTTTTCCCGGATGTAAATCATTCTCAGATCGTAGAGAATGCTCTTTAGCATGGCCTCTTCGTCACTGGAGAGGTTGCCCCGGGTTTTTAGTTGCAGCATCCCGAGAATATCGATGGTCTGCTTGGCCAGCGGCAAATTCTTGGATTTCTGGCCGTTGGCCGGGTCTTCGATAATCCCCAGCTGAACCAGGGTCGCGGAATTGAGGGAAAAGATAAACGTTGAAAAGTTGACTTCGGGCAGCTGCGCTTCGGCCTGCTGCGATGCCCGCGGCGGCTTTTGCGGTGGCGCTTCGGGCTCGCCTTTCTGGCCGGTCTCGGCCGCCTCGGACGCGGGTGCCTCACCAGCGGGCTTTTCTTCGGAAAAAAGCCTGCGATCCTTGACGCTAAAACCTTTTTTGTCTTCCGTCATACGTCACTCCTGTTCTTGATCGTGGATCCTCTACTTTGGAAGCAGCACACCGGCCGGCGGCTGCCGTCACAGCTCCAGCGGGGTCACCCGGGTGACCAGCGGCAGGGCCTTGAGCTCCTCCACCACGGAGGGGGGAATCGGCGTATCGGTCTGCAGAAAAATGATGTTGCGCTGATCGCCGTTTTCCTCCTGTCCCACCTGCATACGGCCGATATTGACCCCGTGCTCGCCCAGCTTCATGCCGATACTGCCGATGGCGCCGGGTTTGTCGTAATTGTTGATGATGGCCAGATGACCGCTGGGAATCAGTTCCAGTCGAAAGTTGTTGACCTTGACCACCCGGGGATCCTTCTTTCCAAAAATGGTGCCGGCCACGGTACTCTCCATCTCGGTGGAAACGGCGTGAACCGTCACCAGGTTGATGTAATCCTCGGAATCGGCGCTGCTGGTTTCGGTTACCCGGATGCCTCTTTCCTTGGCCAGGATCGGGGCGTTGACGAAATTGACGTCATCCTTGACCGCATGCGCCAGGACCCCCTTGAGAATCGCGGTGGTCACCGGCGAAAGATCCAACCCCATGAAATCGCCGTTGTAGGACACCGTGATCTCCTTGAGCGGTCCCGTGACCAGCTGGGCTTGGAGCGCCCCCATGCGTTCGCCCAACGTCAGAAAGGGGGTCAGCTTGATCAGCAGATCGCCGGTGACCGAGGGCACGTTGACCGCGTTTTGAATTGTCCCGTACTTGAGGTAGGCGATGATCTGGCGGGCCACATCAACGGCCACATTGGTCTGGGCCTCCTCGGTGGAAGCGCCCAGGTGCGGGGTGCAGATCACCCGGTCGGTGTCAAACAGGGGGCAGACCCCCGGCGGTTCGGTCTCGAACACGTCCAAGGAGGCCCCGGCCACTTTCCCGGAATCGAGGGCCTCGATCAGGTCCGCTTCCCTGACGATCCCACCGCGGGCGCAGTTGATGAGCATCACGCCGTCTTTCATCTGGGCGAAGGCCCCGCGGTCGATCATCCCGACCGTGTCCTTGAGCTTGGGAACGTGCACCGTGATGTAGTCCGACCGACGGTAGAGTTCCGCCAGGGTCACACTCTCAAAGCCGGCTTTTTCAATCTGCTCCGGAGTCACGAAGGGGTCGTGGACAATCACGCGCATTTTCAGCCCCCGACCCCGATCCGCAACGATCGAGCCGATCTTGCCGAACCCGATCACCCCCAGCACCTTGTTGAAGATCTCGCGGCCCTGAAGCTTCTTTTTCTCCCAGCGCCCCTCCCGCAGGGAAGCGGTTGCCTGGGGGATATTGCGCGAAAGGGCGAGCATCATGGCGATGGCGTGCTCGGCGGTGGTCACGACGTTTCCGGTGGGGGTGTTCATCACCACGATACCGCGTTTGCTCGCCGCGGGGATGTCCACGTTGTCGAGCCCGATCCCGGCCCGACCGACGACCTTCAAACGGGTGGCGGCCGCCAGCAGCTCCTCGGTCACCTTGGTGGCGCTGCGGATGACCAGGGCATCATAGCCGCCGATAATCTCCCTGAGAGCATCGGGGCTCAGACCGACGTTGACATCGACGGCGATACCCTCCTCTGAACGAAACAGCTGAATTCCGGCTTCACCTAAATTGTCACTGACAAGAACTTTCATCTTATCCCCTGCTCTGACGGTTGGTTGATGGACAAAAAAACAGGCCTTGGCCACGGCGGATGCCACATTACCAGATTCTATTTGGGGGACCAATAAAAAACTTGCTTGAATCCAGCGGGAGGCGCGCGCCTGGGTCAGGCTGCGGCGAAGCGCGCGGTAAACCGGTGAGAACCCTCGGGAACTGAACTTTGGGGGGAGTAAAAGAAAAACCGGCCGCCAGCACGTGGCTCAGGGGTCCATTGCATGTCGGCCTCAGTCACTTGTCTGGTCTAACGGCACGCCCCGCGGACCCCGGCGGGCAGCATCCAGGGCGGCGCGCGCCACCGCCCCCACGGCCACTTCCGTCAAACGCGGTTCGCGGTAGAGCACAAATACGGCCGGATCGTCCACTATCCTCATCAGGGCCGAACGGGTCAGGGGCTGGGGCAGCGCTCCGGCCGCCCAGGCGGCCAGCCCACGGTGGAACGAGTCTGCAGCGCCCAGAAAAGGCGGAAGGCAGGCCGCGGCGTCCGAGACCACGTGCGGGCGGGCATGCGCCAAGCGCCCGAGACCCCAGAGCACGCCGCGCTGCAGGATCGGGTGCTCCAGAAAATTGCCGTCGGGGCGGGCGTAGGAAACCAGCAGCGGGGCGAACTCACGCGCCAAGGGGGCGCAGCGGGCCGTGATCTCCCCCATGGCCTCCGGGGAGCCCCAGCCGATGCCGCCGGACTCGTCGTTGAGATTCCAGAGTAGCCGCCGCATGACCACCCGCGCGGATTCCATCTCGTCCGCCGCCAGGGCCGTCACCACGGCCCCCATGGCGGACACTGCGCGCCAGCGGAGCAGCATGTCACCGCTGTAAAAAAAAGAAAAAAGCGGGTTCACCACCCGCCGGGGCGCCATCTGCTGCAGCGCCGTAAGGCCGGCGGCAAAATCCTGTTCCGCCAAAAGCGCGCGTACCTGGTTTTTCAACTGCCGCCCCTTCAGGGGCCTGGCCGGCTGCATGCTTGCCTCCCGACGCAAGTCATTTAAAGGTGATCTGGACGCAGACCGCTTCCCCATAGCGGGCCGTGGCGAAGTGCCCTTCGCATCAGTCCTCCTCCCAGTGGATGCAGTCCGCCGGGCAGTGTTTGATGACCTCGTCGACATCCTCCCGGGGATAGCACGCGAGGTCCAGAACCTCGATATAGCCCAGGCTGTTGAGCCGAAATACGGCCGGGCACACCTCGGCGCACAACTCGCACAGGATGCACTCGCTGAGTTCCACCACCGGTCTTTGCATGGATCGCTGTCGTCTCTTTCTGCCGCCGGCTGCAATGGCATCGGCCATTTTTTCGGTTTGGCGCTGCAGGCTGTTCAGCCCCCCAACAAACAATGCCCTTGCACGGCCGCTGCAGTTTCGGCGGCCCACAAGGGCATCGGTTCAACCCTGCCTTCGAGGTAAGGCTTCAGCGCCTGAGCCCACGGGTATGGGAGTTATCGAACAGCCGCGGCCCAAGCACCGATTGGCAATATCCGCCGATAAACATCCATAGGGTAAGGCGTCTTGAATGCTTTTCAAAGGTTTTGAAAACGGGCCGGGCGGGCGATCAGGCCTCCTGCTCAAAATCCCCCTTGGCGGCACCGCAGACCGGGCACTCCCAGTCGTCGGGGACATCCGCCCACTTGGTGCCGGCCGCCACACCGTTGTCGGGATCGCCATTGGCGGGATCGTAAACATAACCGCAGATCGTGCAGACCCACTTTTCCATACCATCCTCCTTTAGATTGTTTGGGGTGATGCTGTTTCGGGGATATCCGCAGCCGGGGACGAGGCCGCCCCGGCAGGTCAGGCAGGCGACGAGCTCGCCCACCCGGCGCTCGATTTCGTCTCGCACTTGGCGCATGGTCTCAATCGGCGCCCCCGCGGGATCGGTCAGCTGCCATTCGACCCGCTCGGCGCCGGGGGTAAACGGGCAATTCTCCTCGCAGCCCATGGTCACGATCACCTCCGGGGGCCCCTCGGAGAGGGCGTCATCGATGGACCGGGTGCGTCGGAAGTACATGTCGATGCCCTTTTCCGCCATCGCCGCGACCATCAACGGGTTGACCGCTTCGGCCGGACTGCTGCCGCCGTAAAGCACTTCGAGTTTGTCGCCGGCCAGGTATTGGGCAAAGCCGGCGGCCATCTGACTGCGGCAGGCGTTTTCGCGGCAGGCGAAGAGCACCCGCCGCCGCTCTTCGAGGGGTTTCAGAAGCGCGGCGACTGCCGCCGTCACATCCGCGGCAACGGTGGGGTGCGCGGCCATCTCGCCCTTGCCTTCAATCTGGCGGTAGGTCAGACTGCCAGTGTAGCGGGCGTCCACCGCATCATAGAAATAGTGGGCCGTCAGGTGCAGCCCTTCGAAAAGGTTTTTGCCCTTGCTAGCGGCGGTAGAGAGCAAATACCCCTGGCGGATGCGGCTCCCGGGGTCTTTGAGTTTGAGCATGTACTTGCGCGACCACAGGGTCTGGCAGCGGTCCACCAGGGCTTTAAGCTGCGCTGTCATGTTGTAGAAAAAAATGGGGGTGGCCGCCACGATGACATCCGCCTCCCGGATCAGGGCGTAAACCTCCTGTTTCATGGCGTCATCTATGGGGCAGAAGCCTTTTTTTTCACAGGTGGTGAACTCCTTGCAGGGGCGAATGTCCATGCGGTCCACCCACAGCGTCCGTGTGAGGGCGCCGTGATGCGCGGCGGCTTCCATGAAGCGCTGGAGCAGGTAGTCATTGTTGCCGTTTTTTCGGGGGCTGCCCTGAAGTCCCAACACACGCATGCGGCTATCCCTCTTTCCGACTGTGACAGTCTTTGCAGCTCGTAGGTCCGCTGGGCCGGCCGGCTGTGGCGAGATTGCGGTGACACTTGCTGCAGCTGTTCATCACGGCCTTTTTGCGCAGCTTGCCCTCGGCCTTGAGAACCTCGATACTACCGGCTTTCTGGGGGAAAAGGGTGTGGCAGGCCATACAGTCACCCATGGCGTCCTGATGGCGATGGTGGGGAAAGGGCACCGACCCGGTTTTACCGCCCGCCAGCACCATATCGTCGGCCCCGCGTTGCTGGCCTTCGGCCAGCGCCAAGCCTGAGATCATTAAGATCGCGACACACAACAACGTCAACGGTTTGCGCTTGGTTTTCACAGGGGTCACCCAGGATCGCCTTTTTTTCGCGGGCCGTCAATTTCGCAGGCAAAACT
>JBAPYE010000593.1:0-5245 GCA_049284575.1 Desulfobacterales bacterium | reverse complement strand
GCCATGATACGGCCGTAAAGCCGCCGGCCGGCTGTGGGGTCAATTCACAGGCGGCAAGCGGAAAAACGGGTTGCGTCGACACCTTGATGCACGCTTTCGCGCGCATCAAGGGTCACGCCAAGGCGCGAGGTGCCACCATGCATGAGGCCCTTTTCTATCAAACCGCGGACGAAAACCAGGTCCGCTGCGATCTATGCCACCACCGCTGCCGGATCGCCGAGGGCAAACGGGGGCTTTGCGGTGTGCGCCAAAATCAGGCGGGAAAGCTCTACAGCCTTGTTTACGGGAAGATCATCGCTGAGCATGTCGACCCCATCGAGAAAAAACCGCTGTTCCACTTCCTGCCGGGCTCCAAGGCCTATTCGATCGGCACGGTGGGGTGCAATTTCCGCTGCAAGCATTGCCAGAATTTTGAGATTTCCCAGGCGCCGCGCCTGGGATCGGGCCGGATCAGGGGAGAGCCGCGCACGCCCGATCAGATTGTCGCCGCGGCGCGGGCGGCCGGCTGCCAATCGATTGCCTATACCTATACCGAACCCACCATATTTTTCGAATTTGCCGCCGACACGATGCTTTTGGCCCACCGCGCGGGCATTAAAAACGTCTTTGTCAGCAATGGCTACATGGGCGCGGCGGCGGCGCGCCGGATCGCCCCCCTGCTGGACGCCGTCAACATTGACCTGAAGGCATTCACGGAAAAATTTTACCGGGAAATCTGCGGTGCCCGGATGAAACCCGTGCTGGAGACCATCGCGCTGATGAAGGCCCTGGGGGTCTGGCTGGAGGTCACCACCCTGGTGATCCCCGGGTTGAACGACAGCGAGGGGGAGCTTGCGGAAATCGCAGGGTTTGTAAAAGGTGTCGGCACCGAGGTCCCGTGGCACGTTTCGGCCTTTTTCCCGGCCTATCAATTGATGGACGTGCCCCCGACCCCCGTCGGCACCCTGCGGCGCGCGCGCGACATCGGTCTGGAGGCGGGGCTGGGCTATGTCTACGAAGGCAACGTCCCGGGAGAATCGGGTGCCCACACCACCTGCCCGGGGTGCGGAGCGGTGGTCATCGCGCGATCCGGGAGGGGTTCTGTCCGCAACCGACTGCAGCAAGGCCGCTGCCCCGAATGCGGCCAGAGAATTGAGGGTGTGGGGCTGTAGTTGCCCTCGGCCTTTGAAGCCTGCGAAAACGCGCTTCCCGTCCCCGCCCCAAAACGGTTTCATCGCCCCGTCTGCAGGCCCGTAAATCCCGCTGTGAGGGTGTGGTGCGCCGCTGGCACGGCAGATTCACCCTAAGACCAAGAAATCCGTAAACCCCATGAAAAATTCAAAAGGAGGATGCCAAAATGGCCGATGGCCCCCAAAAATATACCTGCGCCCACTGTGGTTACGAATCCTCGGGGAAATTTGTCGGGGATATTTGCCCGAAGTGCGGACTGACCTACTGGAAATGCGGACACTGCGGTTTTCTCTTCACCGCTTCCAAACCCCCCGTGACATGTCCGCAGTGCGGTCAAAAATGCGAATTCAGGAATGTTACCTGCTACCTTCCAGAGTGCGGCGGCCCCGGACACGTGGATCCGCGGCTATAAACGGAAATAGTGTCACTCCCGATTCGGAAAGCAGGCCCCCCCATGGGAATCCTGGATTCTCTAAAAACCCTGAATGAAGGAATCCGCAGCTGCACCCGCTGCAGATTGGCCGAGACCCGCATTCACGCCCTTTGCGGGGAGGGGCCTCCGGACGCCGATCTCATGTTCATCGCCCAGGCCCCCGGGAGGATGGAGGACCGCAAGGGCAGGATGTTCATCGGACCTTCCGGCCAAGTGCTCGACGAGCTGCTGCAATCGGCGGCTGTCGATCGCAAGGCGGTTTTCATGACGAACCTCGTCAAGTGCATGCTGCCCGGATACCGGCGGCCGAAGTCCGACGAAATCGCCGTCTGCAGCCGCTTCCTGGAGCGTGAGATGGCGCTGGTCCAGCCGACCGTTGTGGCGCCGCTGGGCTTTTTTGCGACCCGCTGGCTCTTCGCCAAATATGGACTCGCCGTGCCGCCGAAACCGGAATTCAGAGGCGTTTACGGCCAAAGGTTGGCGGCCGGCGACACCATCATCCTGCCGCTGCAGCACCCCGCAGCGGTCCTCTACAATGCGGCCATCAGAGACGTGATGGTTCGCAATTACCGCCTTCTGGGGGAAATTTTTGCGGACGTGATCAAAACCCGGGCAAAGACGGGACAGCCCTGATGACCCGGCACATGAAGATTCCAATCCAAAAATTGCGCATCACCGTGGTGTACGACAACAACCGGGGTGCGCCAGGCATATCCCCCGACTGGGGGTTTTCCTGTCTGATCACAGGCACTCCACAGCCCATTCTCTTTGATACGGGCGGCAGCGCAGCGACGCTGCTGAACAACATGCGGCGGCTGGGGATCACACCCGGCGAAATCCAGGTCGTTTTTATTTCCCATTTTCACGGCGACCATACCGGTGGCCTGGCGCGGCTGCTTGAAAAAAACAGTCGCCCCATGGTCTGTTATCCGGCCTCGTTTCCGGTCAAATTCACGGAGGCGCTGAGACGCGCCGGCATAAAGACTCTGGCGGTGCGGGCGGCCGCGAAGATCGGTGACGGCGTTTACACCACCGGCGAGCTAGGCACCTGGATCAGAGAGCAGTCCCTGATGATACCCACCGAGAAGGGAACGGTCCTGATAACGGGCTGCGCCCATCCCGGGATTGTAAATATCGTGACGGCGGCCAAAGCCATCCTCGGTTCCGATGTTTTTTTTGCAATGGGCGGATTTCATCTGGGAGGTGCGAGTGAAAAAGAACTGGCGGAAATCATCAACGCTTTTAAAAAACTGAATGTGGCCTCTGTCGGCCCATGCCACTGTTCGGGAGATACGGCAAGGCGCCTGTTCAAAATCGCCTATGGTCGCTATTATGTGGATATTGGCGCAGGCAGCGTGATAAACTTGATCTGAGGGTTTCAAATTGTAAAAATTTTGACGGTTCCGCAAAAACCTAATCTCCGGTCAATTTACCGGAGCCATGCAAAAAAAGGAGGGACCATGTTTAAAAAAATTCTGGTGGCAACCGACACGTTATCGTTTTGTGATGTCAAGGTCCGAACGGCCGCAGCGATTGCAGTGCAGCACCATTCAGCGCTGTGCCTTCTGCATGTTCTCGAATCCATGTCGCCGACCTATCGGAATTTTGTCAAAGATTTTAAAACCGGTGAAGAAATTCTCAGCACGCCTGAATATCAAAGGACCGTAAAAGAAGCGCTTGATCGAAATTGCGAAAGTGTTTTAAAAAAATGTGAGGCCTATGAGATCGAAATCGCACTGGGATATCCTTGGGAGGAAATCCTTAAACGGGCAAAGGATAAGGGAGCCGAGCTCATCATTTTAGGGCCCCATACCGGTGAGGCCGAACAAAGTGGGATGGTGAGGGCGAGGGGCAGCATCGGCAGCACGTTGCAAGGGGTCATCACGCATGAACGCTGCCCGGTAATGATCATCCAGCACCCCGTTTCCGAAGACCGTTTGAACTTCAAAAAAGTGATGGTTTGCGTCGATTTTTCCGAGTCCTGCCGGCATGCGCTGGAATTCGCAAAAAAATTGTCGCATCGCTACGGGTCGAGACTTTTCATTTTCCATGCGCACACCACCTCCCCCGCGGCGGCTAAAGCACTGCCGCCGACAACTCCTGCGGCCCCTGAGGCCTTGATGAAAAAGCTTGAAAAATTTTGCGGGGGTATTCCCGACACCATTCCGTATGCAACGCGCCTGGCAGAAGGTCGTGAGCCATGGTCGGAAATCCTCAAATTCGCTATTGAGGAAGACATCCAGTTGATCGCCATGGGTTCGCACACTAAAGAAAAAACGCCCAAATGGCATGTGGGCAGTGCGGTCGCATACGTCAGCCTGCGGGCGGAATGCCCGGTGGTTGTCGTTACGGACCCCAAAGCCCTGTGGCGTATGGTGGCATAAAGCGGGCGTTTCAAGCCAGCACCGACCGCGAGGCCGTTGAGAAGGCGGGAGGACGAGACCGGGCTGCAAGCAGCGCTTGCCCCCGCCGCGAGAGTATATGTTCAGGCCCCCACCCAGAAGGGCGTCCGTGAAAAAGAGAATCGAACATCTCAACCTGGTGCTGCGCGCCATTCGACGGGTCAATGAGCTCATCACCCGCGAGAAGGACCCGGATCGGCTGCTTCAGGGCGTCTGCGACAACCTGATCGAAAACCGCGGCTATCACAACGCCTGGATCGTCCTGCTGGACCCTGCCGGCAGGTTTTTGAAGGTCGTTCATGCCGGTCTGGGTGCCGATTTTATGAGACTGGCCGCCCAGCTCGCGCAGGGCGAGTTGACGCGCTGCGGCCATTTGGCGCTGGCCCATGATGGTGCGGTGGTCACCGAAAACCCGCTGGTGGACTGCCCCGACTGCCCGCTGGCGCAAAATTACAGCGGACGTGGGGCGATGACCGTGCGCCTGGCCCATGCCGGTCAAATTTACGGGTTTCTTTCGGTTTCGATCCCCCGCGAGCTGACCCAGGATGCGGAAGAGCAGGCCCTCTTCGGCGAAGTCGCCGACGACATCGGCTTTGCCCTGCATGGGATCGAGGTCGAAGCGGCGCGCAACGAGGCGGTGGCGGCGCTCCAGGAGAGCGAGGAAAAATTCCGCAAAATCAGCTCTTCGGCCCAGGATGCCATCATCATGATGGACAACGACGGCCATATCTCATTTTGGAATCAGGCGGCTGAAAAGGTGCTGGGGTACAGCCAGAAAGAGGCTCTGGGCCGTGAACTGCATTTATGGCTGGCCCCCGAGCGGTTCAGGCAGCGGTATCAGCAAGGCTTCGAAGCCTTCCGGGCCAGCGGTGAAGGTGCCGTGATCGGCCAGACCCTGGAGCTCTCCGCACTTCGAAAAAACGGCGAGGAATTTCCCATCGAACTGTCGGTTTCGGCCGTCAAACTGAAGGGCCGCTGGAATGCCATCGGCATCCTGCGGGATATCAGCGAACGCAAGCTGGTGGAACGCAAATTGATCGAAGCCAAGGAGGAGGCAGAGGCCGCCACCCGCGCCAAAAGCGAATTTCTGGCCAACATGAGCCATGAGATCCGGACCCCCATGAACGGTGTGATCGCCGCCACCGATCTGGCCCTGAGCGAAGAGCTGTCGCCTAAGCTGGAACATTATCTGAAGATCATCTCCGCATCGGCATATTCCCTGCTCGGCATCATCAACGAC
>JBAPYE010000592.1:0-6712 GCA_049284575.1 Desulfobacterales bacterium | reverse complement strand
AAACTAGATACCCGGTGGCGGGAATCCAGGCGTCCACCGGTTGCATGGCCGCCAAATCGGCCAGGGACTGGTTCAGGGCGGCGATGTCGGCCGCAATCCGGTCGCGCAAAAATGCCAGGCCGGCTTCGACCCCGGCCAGCAGCAGCAGCAGGACCAGCAGACCCCAGATCACCCGCCTGCGCGTCCGCTCCTCCAGGTTTCCGATGGTCGGAAAGATGCGCGTCAGCCGCAGGGCCTCCATCAGGAAGCCCCCCACCGCCAGCTGCAGCAGGATCAGCACCAGCGCCATGACATCAGCCGTCTGGTAGCGGCCGATGGTGCTCCCGGCCCCCACCAGCTCGGACATCGGCAGGGCGATCAGGTTGAAGTTGAGCATCACCCCGGCGGCCATCACCAGCAGCACCAGGAGCGAGAGAACAAAGCGGCTGACGCTGGAGGCGGCCAGGGTGCGGACCGCCGTGTCGGTGCCCGAGCGAAGGGCGGCATACTCCCCCATGCGCTGGTCGACGCGCTCCGACTGGGTCTGCAACCGGCCGATTTTCCCCTCCAGCCGGTCCAGGGTCTCGGAGACCTTGCGCCACGAAGGCAGCATCCGCTTGAGCAGCTGGTGCCGGGTCCCCATGTTTTTACGGTACTCCGCCATGGCCGTTTGGAACTGGGAAATGGTGGTTTTGTGGATCACCTCCAGGATCCGGGTTGAGCCCGTGTCGCCGCTGGCGGGGATGCGGGCCACGGCTTCGACCGCCTCCAGCCAGCTCGGCGGCGGCGGCGGCAACTCGGCGCTTTCACGGTAATTGCTCTCAAGGCGCGCCAACTCCGAGATCAGGGCCTGCTGCAAGCTGGGGAAAGCGCTGAGATCGCGGCGCACCAGGTTCGCCACGCGTTGGAAATCACTTTCCAGCTGCTGCTCGGCGGCCTGGACCCCGGCCGCCAGGAGGATTTCGCGGTTGCGCGCCGCCACCCGCAGCGCCGTCCGCCCCACGGTGCGCGAAGCCATGCGCAAAACGCCGGATACCAGCCGTCCGGCGCTGGCGATGGTCTGATGGGCCGGGGATCGCGCGAAAAAAAGGACCACCAGCCCCAGCAAACCCCAGATGATCACGGACCAGAATGCGGAGCCGGGAATGATCATAAAAACGTCGGTCGGCATCATCTTGCCTCCTTAAAGCCCGTCGCGGCGGACAAGGTCCTTCGGTTTGTTCGAAGCGGCCCGCCTGCGGACCGGAATCCCGAGATGAGGGTCGCAGCAAAAAATAATTCCACAATATGGCGTAGGATTTTGTTTCGTCATCAAGGCACATCCGTCTGCGCATATCGAGATATGTGCCGGCGGATGTAAAGCCGAGGACGGGCCAAAAGACCAGTAATATGTGGAATTATTTTTTGCCGAGGCCCCAAGCCCGGCAGTCGGCGCTTAGCCGCCCGGCTGAATCCGCAGTTCCCAGCGTTCGCCCGCCTGGGGGTCGATGCGTTTGATTTCGCGAATCTGCACATGGCGATAATCCGCTTTCAGCACGGCCGAGGCGTGAACCCCATAGATGCGGGTGCCGGCGAAAATCTGGCCGCCGACCACCACCAGCGCCACTCCCGGGCGCTTCCGGGACCAGGATAGAATGGCCTCCCGTTCATCGCAAAAATCCTGAATTTCGGCTTCAGCGGCGCAGATGGCGGTCTGCAGTGCACCGCGCCGGGTCTCGATCTGTTCCTGCTGCTCGAAAAGGGCGCCGAGGGCGGCTTCGGCCCGGTGCGCGCGGCCTTTCAGATCCGCGATTTCGCGCTCTTTGGCGTCCACCGCCAGAGCATCCCGATCGCTGCGCAGGCGCCCCAGTTCCTCGGCCAGTTCCCGCTGGGTCAACATGGCGCGGTCCTGAATCTGGGCCAGTTCGGCAATCTGGCGGTGATTTTCCTGGTAGGCCGGCGCCAGCGCCGCTTCCTGGGCCCGCAAGCTGTCCAGGTTTTCCCTGGCTCGCGCGATGGCGTTGCGCAGTCCGCCGATCTCGCGTTGGATGTGCTCTTCGGAACCCGCCCGGAGCGTGCACGGCCGGGAGGCGTCTGTGCCGACATCCACGGCCTCGATGCCGTAGCGGGCTGAAATTTCGGAGGCGACCATCGCGCCCTCGAGAACCTTGCAGGCCCCGCTGGTCTCGATCGCGGAATCGATGATCTCCTTCTCGACAAGGACATTGCCAAAGACCGAGACGGTCGAATTTTTGATGTGGCGCGCCTTGAGATCCCCCTGGACGATGATCCGCGTTCCGATGATGCCCCCCGCGACGGTCACATCCCCGCTGATCCTGACGTTCGCGCCGCGGATTTCCAAGGCGTTCAGGCCGGCCCCGGTGACATTGAAACCCTCGCAAATGGCGCCGGCCACCCGGATGATGCCGTCAAAATCCACATGGCCGACTTTCAGATCGACATCTCCGGGGATGGTCAAGACCGATGCCACCATCAGCTTGCCGGCCACGGTCACGTGGGGCTGGCCGTCGATCAGGGCGTAGAACCGGCGGCCGTGGTCGGCCCTCCGCACCCCGCGTCCACAGCGCAGGCGAACGTCCCGCCCCTGGGGTGCCGCAATGGGTCTGCCGGTGACGTCTTCCCCCGCGATGCCGGGTGCCGCGGGGAACTTTTCGGCAATCAGCTCACCGCTTTTGACGTGCGGTATCTCCCCGCGGTCCCGGAAGTCCATGGTGCCCTGGGGGGTTACGGCCCCCACCCGCCGGAAATCGGTTTCGAAAAAAAAGCGCACCTCGGCGTCCCGCCCCGCGGCCGGTGGCCGGCCGGCGGCCACCTCCAGACAGGCCCCGGCAGAAAGGGGTTTCGCCAAAAAAGCGGCGATGACCTCGTCGGCCGCCACACCGACGGCAACGCCGCTTTCGGCCAGCAGGGTTTTGACGGTCTCCAGGGAAACCGCCTGGGCGCCCTCGGCACCGAGGCTCAGATGGGCCGACAACCCGTTCGGGGCCACGGTGAGCTGCGGTCCCGGCGGGAGGTCTGCCGCCGAAGCGCGGTGTGCAGACGCATCGCGAACTTCCATGAGATCCGGCGTGCCGTTCGCCAGGCGCTGCTGCTCGGCCAGAATCAGGTCCCGCTGCTGCCCGGTGAGGGCGCCGGCCGCCAGCAACAGGTCGCCCAACGGCCGGCTGCAGCGGCTCAGGTTGAACTCACGGGCCTGCTCCGCCAGGGCGGAAGCGACGGCTTCGGTGCTGGTAAAGCCCCGCGTGACGGCCAGACGGCCGAAGCGTTTGTCCAGTTGACGGGCCTCTAAAAATTTTTGGGCCGCCTCGAGCAGATCCATCTGATGCGGGGTCACCAGCCGGCGTGCCAGCAGGACCGAGGCCAAAGGCGGCTGAACACCTTCACGGGTTTGGGCTTCCCGAAAGGCCAGGGCGGCCTTGAGATCTTCCTCGCCGATAAAGCCGTAACTGAGGGCCAACCGCCCCAGCACGGGGTAAGTGCCGGCGGTCTCCGGGGGCTGGGCCGTAAAGGCCTGGCAGCATTTGGGGCAGAAAAAGGACTGACCGCTCAGGCGCGCGTCGACCCTGCAGCGGCTTCGGCATACGGGGCAGCGGGTTTCAATGATGTGGGGATCTGACATGTCTTCTGTGCCCCCTCGACAGCCCCCAGCCGGATTTAAACGGGACCAACGACGGATTTCGTTTTTGCAATGGATCCCACCCGAGACCCACCGGCCGGTGCAGGCCCCTTGATCATCGGCCGGGTTTCGGGTAGCGTGGCCCCAGCACGTCACTTGGGGTCGCGGTAAAGTATAATTTCACAATATGGCGCCGGATTTTGGTTCGCCACCAAGGATCATCCGACATGTCGGTCGTCTTGAAATTCATCCTGCTGCCGCCCGCCGCCTATCTGGTGGGGTCGATCCCCTGGGGGCTGATGTTGATCCTTGGCCTTCATGCCACCGACATCCGCCGTGCCGGCAGCGGTAACATCGGCGCCACCAATGCGCGCCGGATCGGCGGCACGGCCGTCGGCCTGCTGACTTTGGCCGGGGATATTCTCAAAGGCCTGGTGCCCCTGGTGCTGGGGTTTCAGCTGGTGGGCGCCCAACCGCCGCCCTGGGCTGCGGCTTATCTCAGCCTGCTGGCCCTGGCCTGTTTTCTGGGGCATCTTTTTCCGGTCTATCTGCGTTTCCGTGACGGGGGCAAGGGGGTGGCCACCGCCCTGGGGTGCTTTCTGGCGATTTCGCCCCTGGCCTGCCTGGTGGCCCTGCTGGTGTTCATTCTTTTCCTCTGCCTGACCAGCCGGGTGTCCGCGGCCTCCCTGGCTGCGGCCGCGATCCTGCCGCTGGCCGTGTGGCAGGCAACCGCCAGCCCCGCCTTCACCATCTGCGCCGCCCTGATGGCGGCGATGATCATCTGGCGCCACAACGCCAATATCCGCCGCCTGCTGCAAGGAACCGAGCCGCAGGCCTTCGATTAGCCGTTTTCAGCAGATTGTGCCGGGCGGTCCTGGAACTCCGGCGACGGCCGGTCGCCCTCAGGGCCCAGGTCTGCCAGGACCTGGATGACCCGCCGGATCATCCAGTCGGGGGTCGAGGCGCCGGCGGAAACCGCGATGCTCCGCGCGGCAGTCAGCGCTTGGCAGTCCAGCTCGTCTTCGGTTTCAATGTGCTGGGTAGGCTTTCCGGCCTGCCGCGCGATTTCCGCCAGGCGATTGGTGTTGCCACTGTTGTGGCCGCCGACAACCACCACCGCGTCCACGGCGCCGGCCAGCTGCTTGACCTCGGTTTGGCGTTTTTCGGTGGAATCACAGATGGTATCGAACACCTGATAGTGGGGACAGTGGCGCCCCACCCAGGCTTTGATCTCCCCGTAAAACGCTGTGTTCTGAGTGGTCTGGGCCACGACGATGGCTTTTGCAAAACGCGGCAGGGCCGCCAGTTCTCCCAGGGAGCCCACCACGCAACCGAGGGCGCCGGCATATCCCAGCAGCCCGATGACTTCCGGGTGGTTGCGGTCGCCGACAATAACGGTGCCGTAGCCCTCGGTGGCATGCCGGCGGATGATCGTCTGAACTTTGATGACCCGCGGGCAGGTGGCGTCCACCACCCGAAAGCCGGCATTTACCAGCGCCGCTTGGACGCTCGGCGGCACGCCGTGCGCCCGCAGCAGGACCGTGCCGTGGCCCCGCGGGGGGACCGTCTCGATCACCGCGACGCCCTTCTGGTTGAGCAGGTTCAGGACTTGGGGGTTGTGGATCAGCGGGCCGAAGGTGCAGATCGGCTTTTGGCAGCTGTCAACGGCTTCAAGGGTCATCTCGACCGCCCGCCGCACCCCCATACAGAACCCCGCCGTCCGGGCGACCATCAGCTTCATCGCCCCGCCCCCGTCGGCGGCCGGCGCCTGTTGGCAAAGGCCCTGGCGACCACACCGGAGGGAGGGCCGCAGGGTTGCGGGGTGGTCCACCGCCCCCCGCAACGATTGATCCATCGACAACCGCCGCCTTCAGGTTTAGCGCTGTCGGCGGGTCCATTGCCCGGGTGCGAGTGATTGCTTGCCATCAGGCGTGCATTGGCGCCACTCATACGGCTGGGGCCTCTCTTGCCGCGGGTCGCGGCGGGAAACAAGGTCTCAAAAGAGCGCCGGTTTGAGGTTCACCCGCAAGGCCCATTCAGCGCAGTCCGCGTGGGTGGGCGCCGGCGGCTGGAAGGCGAATGACGGGCCCAAAAATCGGTGGGGTGGAAAGCTGTTTTTTGCCGCGGCGCCTACTCCGGCAGGCAGTCCAAATGGCGCTCCAAAAGCGCGTCCACCAGCTGGGGCAGCGGCGTGAGCGCAACCCCGATGATTTCGATGTTCTCCTGGGTCAGGGGCAGGAGGAGCTTTTTAGCGGGGCAGCCGGCCACCGCCGCGGCAATGGCCGGGGTGACCTCTCCCATCATGGCATGCGCCAGAACGATACCGATGGGACCGATGATCACATCCAGCTTGGCGACGGTCTGAACGATGGCGCTTTCCCCCGACGCGCCCCGGTTGGCGTGCGCTTTGAGCATCTGTGCGGTGGCGATGGCATTGGTGCCAAGTGCGGTGATCTCCACCCGCTCGCCCACCCGCTCCTTGAGCTTCCGGATGATGGCACAACCGATGCCACCCCCCTGTCCGTCAATCACGCCGATTTGTCTGATCGCCATCAGTCGTTGCCTGTTGAGGGTGTTAGGCCAATTCGGGTGGTGTTCCCGCCCCCGGCGCCCAAGCGGGCGGAGAGGCGACGCGGGACCCGCCGGTTCGCCTCAACGGCCCTTGAGGCGGCCGAGCAGCTGGTCCAGGTCATCGAGGCTGTAGAACTCGATCTCCACCCTTCCCTTTTCGCCCCGACGCCGAATTTCCACTTTGGTGCCGAAATGGCGCGAGAGGTCTTCGGACACCCCGCGAAAATAGCTGCCAGCGGCATCCGGCAGCGGCGGCGGCCGGTCTTTTTCCAAGTTCAGCCGTTTGATCAGGGTCTCGGTTTGCCGCACCGAGAGCTTCTCGGCGATGGTCTTGCGCCAGGCCGCGCGCTGCACGGCGGAATTCTCGGCCCCCAGCAGGGCCCGGGCATGCCCCATGGTGATTTCTCCGCCGGTGATGCTGGTTTTGATCTCGTCGGGCAGCTGTCGCAACCGGATGAAGTTGGCCACCGCCGAACGGCTTTTGCCGACGCGCGCGGCCACCTGGTCCTGGGTGAGATCGAAGGTCGTCATCAGCCGATGATACGC
>JBAPYE010000591.1:0-5498 GCA_049284575.1 Desulfobacterales bacterium | reverse complement strand
CTCAAATCCCGCTGCCGGCCGCGGCGCCCAAACCCCAACCGACACCCGCGGCCGCAATCGAAGATGCGGGCGGTGCGCAGGATCTCGGCGATGAAGGCGACCAGCAGCCGGCGGTCACCGAGAGCGCGGCTGAAACCCAGCCGGCGGAAGATGCCAGTGCGCTGTCGGATCCGGGGGACATCATCGACTGGGTGCTGAAAAAAAACAAGCGGGAGGAATAGGGGGGGGTATACCGTCACCCACCGCTGCGTGGGGGCGGCCAGACCGCGGGAAACGCACCCGAGGCCGAAACCCAGCGGGCTGACAGCGAAACCGGCAGATGGGAGGGAAATTCACCCGCGGACGGGGTGTGGGGGTCGATCACGAGCGGGATCGCAAGTCCACCGCGAGAACGTTCGCCTTACGAGAACCGGCGGCCGTGGAGTTGACACCGCGGGCTGCATGTGACTGCGAACCGGGCCGGGGCGGTCAGCGGCGAACCGCCCGGACCGTCCCGCACTGCCAGTCGGCCATCTGGTCCACGCGCCAGTTGGTCTCGTCGCGGACTGAGACCACATCCACTACTCGGCTCCAGCCGTCCGAATAGCGGGTGTAGTTTTTGGAGGTCCAGTACCATTCCGCCCCGCCGGCGGCCGGAAAGCGGGGCGCTTTTTCGTGGATCCCCGCCAGTTCATCGGCCGTGGGCAGACGCCAGTCCGAAAAGCCGCCGACGGTCAGGCCTTCGACATACCTCTCGGCGGCGGCGTAGTCCAGGCATTGGCCGGTGTCGGAACGCGAGTCGAGCAGGCACCAGGTCAGACCGGTGCGGGTATCCAATACGGTCCCGGGCTTTTCCTCCTGAAACCGGCCGCCGGCGCCCGCCAACTGGGTGCGCAGCGCACTGGCCACCGCTTGCCGCTTGCGCTCCAGGGCGCGTTGTTCCAAGGCCGTGATTTTTTCCTGGATCACCGGTCGTAGACCGCTGTTGGGGTAGGCTTTGAGATAGTCGGCGTAGACGGCCCGGGCGCCCGCCAGGTCATCACCGGCCGCCGCCGCCTTGGCGCTCAGACGGGTCAGGACCTCTTCGCCCCGCAGGTTGCGCTGAAAACCGTCCTGCAGCCCCTCGAGAACGGCGTTGCGGGGATTTCCGGGGTAAAGGTCGATAAAGCGCTTGCAGAGGGAGATGGCCGCGGCCCATTGGCCCTGCTCACGATGCGCTTTCAGCTGTTTTTCCAGGGAAAGATAATACTCCTCGCTCATGTCGCCCAGGCGGCGGCGGACCGCATCGCGGTGCCGACCCTGGGGAAAGGCCTCGAGGTAGGCCTGACAGGCGGCAACCCGCTGGTCGACCTCCCCCAGCACCCCGGCTTGGATACCCGTGAAAGCCTCGTCCTCGACGGCCTCGGCAGCCGCGCGCAGACGATCGTTGAGAATCCTATCGCACGGGGTACCGGCAGTCTGACGGCTTAGCGCCTGATAGATTGCGAGTGCTTCCGCGGGCTGCGAGGCTTCCGCCTGGGCGTCGGCCGCATCAACGGCCTGGCGGCACGCAAGATCTTCGAGGGTCTGCCGCACGGCCAGCAGTTTTTCTCGGATCTTAGACGCGTATTTGCTCCCTTCATGGGTGGCCAGATAATTTTGGAGCAACAACTCTTTTTTTTCAAGGTCCGAGAACCCGTCAACCCGTGCCATCAGATCGCCGAAATCGGCTTTGGCGCGACTGGTGCCGAGCATCCAGACCGAACCGCCCCCCGCCGCCGCCAATAGCACCAGCATCAAGAGGGAGGCCACCAAAACCCGCTTCAGGCGTGTGGCGGTCTTTTTGGGTGTCAGGATCGCCCAGTTTTTCTGCCGGCAGTAGTCCTCGATATAGGCCCGGGCCTCATCGTTGTCCATGCCGTAGTCCATGGCGGTCTTGACCAGCACTTCGAAGTACTCGGGCTTGATTTCGCCGTCCAAACCGGCCACATCGATGTCGGCGTTCAGGGCCTTTAGCTTTGAGCGCGCCCTGGAGTAGTCGTAGGATTGACGGCTCTCTTCGGTTTTGAATATCTGCAGGCACTGCCCGGCGAGAATTTCACTGGCCGTTGTGGCGGCATCCTTCCTGGCGATTTGGCGATAATGGGCCTCCACCGTCTTTGCCTTGAGCTGCAGCTCTTCGATGGGGGCCCCGTTGGAAGCATCCAGAAAGGCGTAGAGGGATTTTTTCCCGACGACCTTCAAGTTTGCGAGGATGACCTTTTCAATGGCTTTGTCCAGCGGCTTGGCGTGCCCCTTTTGGCTCCCCCCACCCTTGCGGATGGGCACCTTGACGCGCTTGCGAACCACCTCCTCGCTGATGGCCAGCAGTTTGGCGAGCTTGGCGACGTCCTCCACGGTCACATAGCCCTTGCTGGCCCGGATGTTGAGATGTTTGTCGAGTTGAACGATTTTTTCTCTCTGTTTCTGCCGGATGCGGTTGCGAATCGTGGTCTCTTCGATGCCGTGCAGCTCGGCCAGCTTGAAAATCTCCTCTTTGGTGATGTAGCCTTTGCTCATCCGAATCTCGAGATGACGGTCGATGGCGGCAAACTTTTTGGCGTCGCGCTCGCGGCTCAACTCCAGGGCCGCACGGGCTTCTTTGTCGCGGAGTTCGGGGTCTGACATGATCCGTCGAATTTCGGGAATCAGACCGATGTACTTCTTGGCCAGGATGGCCTTGGTGGGGTGATTGCGAAAGAGGCTCCAGCGGGCCTGCATCTTTTTGATGGCGGTTTCAATCCGATGCAGATCCGTCTCGGGCGGATCCACCGCGAGTTCCAACAGCAAATAAAAATTTTCCCGCTCCATAGACTGCCTCTTTTTTTACTTCTCTTGCTAGGCCGGGGCCCTTAGTAGACCACCAGGCCCTGGCTGCGCATCTTGGCCGCTGCCAGTTCTTCACCCTGGATGACGGAGGCGGTTTCGATGGCGGCGTCCACCTGGCGGCCCTCGGTGGATTCCACCGCCTTGATCTTCAGACGCCCCTCCTTGTTCAGACTGAAGGTGATATCCACGGGCGTGTCCGCGGGCAGCCCGCGCGGGAGCCGCATGACGGCTGTACCGATTTCAATGGCATACTCCGGCGGGATGCTCTTTTCGCTGGTTTCCGCCTCCATGATGCGGATCAGAACTGTTTCCTGGTCATCCACCGCCGTGAAAAACCGCTTGGCGGCCTCCACCGGCACGCCCGTGTTGCGCAAAATGACGCTGTAGACGATTTCTTCGTTTTGCGCATTGTTGACGACGATGCCGAAACTCTTGCTGGTGACGTCCCTTACCTTGACCAGCGAACTCTTGACCGACGGCAGCGTGTAGCCTTCCTCGTCGGCCAGTTCCTGGGCCGCCGCTTCGACCTCCTCGGCGCTGAAGTCGACGTCACCTTGCAGATCTTCCACCTTGCGATTGGTTTTGACCGCGATGCGGCGCACCAGCCCGTCGTTTAGTGAAAGCTTCCACCCGAAAATCGCCGCCCCCTTGGCCACGGCTTCGTCGGGGTCAAAAATCTTGGGTTCTTTGTCGAATTCTTTCTGGATGCGCGCCGCGACTTGCGGCATCCGCGTGGAACCGCCAACAAGGATGATTTCATCAAAAGAATTGTAGCCCTTTTTCTTGGCCTCCTCCAGCATTTCCTGGGTGAGGTGGACGGTGCGTTCCAGCAGGTCCGAGGTGATCTCCTCGAATTTGCTGCGCAGCAGCTCGACCTTGACCCGCTCGCCGCCGTGGGTAATGGAAATCGGTGTTTTTTCCCGCTGGGAAAGAACCTTCTTGGATTTTTCGGCGGAAAGCTGCAGGTCCTGGCAGGTGTCCGGGTCCTCTAAAATTTCTTCGTCGCTGCCGGTCTGGTTCTGAAATTCCTGCACCAGGTGCGCCACGATGCGATCATCCCAGTCCTTGCCGCCGAGGTTGTGATCACCACCGGTGCAGATCACCTGGATGGCGTCGGGCTGGATATCGATCAGGGTGATATCGAAGGTGCCCCCGCCGAGGTCGTAGACCATCACCACCCGCTTGTCGGAAATCGCGACGGTACCATAGGCGATGGCCGCGGCGGTGGGTTCGTTGATGATCTGGCGGACATTGAAGCCGGCAATCTCGCCGGCCATGCGCGTCGCTTCGCGCTCGTTGATCCCGAAATAGGCCGGGCAGGTGATGACCACATCGGTGATCTTCGAGCCCAGGCTCTGCTCGGCATCCTGGGCCACCTTGCGCAGGATGTAGCTGGAAATTTCCTCGGCGCGGTAGGTTTTGCCGTCGTAGCTGAACAGATAGTCCGGCTCGCCCATGGAGCGTTTGATGAAGCTGACCACTTCGTTGGGGTAGATTTTGCTGCTTTCCTTGGCCACGTCGCCGACGACGATATTACCGCCGTCGAAAAACACAACGGAAGGGGTAACCCGCTGGTTTTCGGCGTTGGGTACCACCACCGCCTTGCCGTACTCGTCCACATAGGCGATGGAGGTGTAGGTGGTGCCCAGGTCGATCCCGAAAATTTTTTTCATCTGATCACTCATTGATGGCCCTCATTGCAAAAGAGATTTAATTGCCATTGTAATCGTAAACCGCGACCATTTCCGGCCGAATCACCTTCCCCTCCCATTCGTATCCCTGGCGCAGACTTTCGGCGACCTTTTTGTCCTTTTCGGGATCGGCCGTGGCCACTTTTTTGGCGGCCCGCTGGCGGACGGGATCAAACCCATCCCCCGCGCAGATGAAGGATTTTACGCCTTGCCAGTAGAAGATATCCTCCAGATCGGACGGGATGGTTTCCAGAAACTTGAAAAGCTTGACGGGATCGCGGGTATCCGAATCCAGCGAGCGGTAGTGGTGCATCCACTTGCGGATGTCATCGATGACCTTGATCACGTCCATCAGAACCGACATCAGGTGTTTCTTGACGATATCGTTTTTGTACTCCTGAAGTTCCTGATGGAGGGTGGCGATGATGCGCTCTTTGTGGGCATCGTACTTGAGTTTGGTCTGAAACTCGCCGGCAAGCTGATTCATACTGTCCTGAAGCCCGTCGAGCCGGTTTATCAGCCTTCCCATATCCTCTTCGCCGCCCGCCGCCGGGATGTGCGCCGTTTCTTGGGGCGCCAGCACGGCAATCGCCGGTCGGTCCTGGGCCTCTACGCCAGCCGGCGCGTCTTCCGCCGACATGACCGGTGCCGCAGCGGCGGCAGCCGATTCGGGTCCCGCGCCGGCCCCCGGCCGATCGTCGGCGTCGACCGACGGGCTGCCGATTTCCTCGACGGACAGACCGAGATCTTCGATGGAAAGCCCCATGTTTTCTATTGCCAGCCCCATGGTCTCGTCTTCGGCGTTTTCCCGCTCATCTTTCATCGCTTTTTTTCCGGCCGTGTCCTTTTAATTTTAAATGCAAATCGAGTTCACTCAGGATCGTGGCAAAAAACAGATAAACACACTTGCGCTCGACCCCGATTGGCCTTGTGCGGTGCATCCTCCGAGGCTTTTATCGCCTCGGAGAGGCTATTCACAGG